>JBFZFJ010000203.1:0-5040 GCA_041306405.1 Verrucomicrobiales bacterium
CGTCACCCCGTCCACTCCGACCGCCGCCGTCTTCTTCAACTTGAAGAAAGAGCGGTTCAGCAAGTCTTCATCGATATGATGCAACAAGGCCGTGAACTTGAGCTTGCTGTCCTTGCGGGCATGCTACACCCGGAGCGTCACCGCTCCCAGCGTAGGGCTTGTGACCAGAGTCACTGGCTAGGTTTTCTCTGTAAGACTCTTTCATTCTCTATTCCAAGCCGGTTTATCCCGGCGCTTTCCCAGACCCCATCCGCCCATTAAAGATGCCCGGCGTGTTCGAGGAAGTGTCCCGCGTGTTTCCTATCGCAACGACTTCCCCGGCACTTGAACAAACCAGACCAAACCAATGGCCAACAACAAAACCAAAAACGTGTCGCTCCGGCGCGAAAAACTCCTGGCCTCATGGCTGGAGTTCGCTCCGGGTGCGACGTTCGCCGGATTCACCCTCGCCCAGTTCGAGGAGGCATCCATGGAGCCGCTTCAAGTCCGTAAAACGATGGAAGCGGCAAAAACCAAACTGGCGGGCTTGAAGCTGAAACGCGACAAGGCCGAAGAGACGCTGAACGAGAAGCTGGTGCTCATCGCCAACTCGATCCGGGGAACCCCGGAATACGGGCAGGACTGTGAGCTCTACCGCTCGCTGGGATTCATCCCGAAAAGCGAACGGAAGACCGGCACGGTCGCCAGGAAAAAAGCGTTGAAGACCGCTCCTGCAACTGCCCCGTCCGATGCAGACGCCGCTTGATTCGAGACCCTAAGAAAGCCGAGTCAAACGACGCTGCAAGTCGGTGCTAAAGAGGTCGTCGGTCCGCAAGGGCCGGCGGATTTTTTGCGCCATCAGTGGACCAAGCACCGGGACAGGCATCAAGGGAATTTCACCCGCTATGAGTGGATTTCATCCAGAGGCGACGAACATCGGACCTCGCTGGGAAGCAGGTCCGGCGTCGCCTACCGACCATGCCGGGACGAGCGAAGTGGGCGGATGAGGGTTATCTGTCCGTTGATGGGAGCCGGGAGAAACCGATGACTGCCGGGGAGAAGCCCCTTTGCGAAGTGCTGCCCTGCTCGACGGATCAAAAGACTGCGTGAACGGCCGGACCCATGGTGTCTCGTCGAACCGACCGCGCTCTATCCGGAGCGGCGACCTCTGGCCCGGCCGTAAAAAAGCGGCCCCCGGAAGAACCGGGGACCGCTGTGAGTGTTATTCGGATGCGGACGACCCGCAAGTTAGAGCAGCTCTCAGAGAGCCATGTCCTTGAGCTTCTTCAGCGGGCGCACCTTGACAACCGTGGTGGCTGGCTTGGCCTTGAACATCACTTCTTCCTTGGTGAAAGGGTTGATGCCCTTGTGCGCCTTGGTCGCCGGCTTGCGCACGGTGCTGATCTTCATCAAACCGGGGAGGACGAATTCGCCGACGGCGTTCTTCTTCACGTGGGCTTCGATGACGTCGGTCAGGCTGTCGAGAACGGCAGCCACTTGCTTGCGGCTGAGTTCCGTGCTTTCCGCGATCTGGTCGAGGATCTGGGTCTTGTTGAGCTTGTCTTTGATGGGTGCTGATTTCTTGGCCATGCGGGGGATTTCAGAGAACCCAGCGCGGATGTCAAGACTGCCGATGCCAGAAAATGCAAGTGTTGGCCTCCAGCCGCCACAAATCAGCCCTTCTTGGCCGGATCGAACCGTTTTTTCCACGGTGGAAGCTTTTCCTTGAAGGTGGATGCGGGCAGCTCGTCGTCGAATTCCGAGCGCTGGCCGATGCCGCGCAGGAGGCCGCTGATTTCCTTGGCCTCGTGCAGGAGCTCCACCATCCTCTCTGCGGATAGACCGGCCTGCTTGAGCTCGGCCTTCACCGCGGCGTCGCGCCGTTGCAGCACCGTGCCGGAAAGCAATGCCAGCGCCTGCTCGGCGGCTTGCATGCCGTCCAGCGAGACGCCGTCGAGGCTCGATGTCTCGCGGGCGAGGGCGAGGCGGTCGGCTTCGGACAGACCGCCCATGAAGGTGTTCACCGCGGCGTTCGACGACGGGTCCGGAGCGGCGCCGAGGATGGTTTCCAACAGCGGAATCCCCTCCAGCCAGCGGTTAGCCTCGTGCAGGGTTTCGAATTGCTCGGCCAGAAACCGCTGCGCCGGGCCGGAGGAAAGCGCGAGATGACAGAGGAAGGCGACGATCCGGTTCAACCGCGTCGGCTCGGCGGGCGGCGCGGTTCCGCCCTCGCCCGCGGCCTTCTCGGCATACACCCGCTTCGGCTGCGCCTTGGCCTTGGCGATGGCCGCCCGCAGCGAGCTCGTCGATGTCTGGAGATGCACCGCCACGATGTTGAGCTGGTTGTCCTGAACCGCGAAGTCCGTGATCAGGGATAACAGCTCGGCGCACTCGCTCAAGGCCGCGGCTCGTTCCGCGGGCGAATCGAAAACTCCCGTGGCCTTCGCCCGTTCGAGTTTGAAATGGAAGAACTCCTTCGCGTTGGAGAGCAGTTTCCGGAAGGCTTCCTCGCCGTGCGCCTTGAGAAAGGTGTCCGGATCATCCCCCGCCGGCATCTCGACGACGCGGACGGACAGCCCCTCGGGAACGAGCTCGCGATACGCCTTCTCGGTCGCCGCCAGCCCGGCCTTGTCCGCGTCATAACAGACCAGCACGTTGTTGGTGTAGCGCTTGAGCAGCCGCGCGTGCTCCCGCGTGCAAGCCGTGCCGCAGGTGGCGATGGCGTGCTCGATGCCCAGCTCGTGGCAGCAGATCGCGTCGATCTGGCCCTCGCATAACAGCGCGGCCTTCTCCTTGAGGATCGGCTTCTTCGCCCGGTCCAGGCCGAAGAACACCCGCGACTTCTTGAAAATCGCGGTCTCCGGCGAGTTGATGTATTTCCCGCTGTTCTTGTTTTCGCGGAGCTGCCGGCCGCTGAACGCGATGACGTCGCCGATCTCGTTGCGAATGGGAAACATCAGCCGGTCCTGAAAGCGCACGAAGAGCCCGGCTCGCGGCTGGTTGTCCTCCTTGAGTTTGACGATCCCCGAATCTACCAGCTCGCGGCCGGTGAATTTCCGCGAGCGCGCCCAATCGAGGAAAAGCTTCGGGTGGTCCGGCATCCAGCCGACCGACCAGCTCACCGCCATCGCGCTGCCGAAGCCGCGAGATTTCATGTAATCCCTCGCATGCGCCGCCGCCGGATTTTGCATCAGCTGCTCGTGGAAAAACGCGGTCGCCTCGCGATGAATGTCGAGCAAGCGTCCGCGCGTGCGGCGGGATTGGTCGGCGTTCGGATCGGACTCCTCCTCGACGAGGTGAATCCCCGCCCGCGACGCGAGCTTCCGCACCGCATCCACGAACGGCAGGTTTTCATGATCGCGGACGAAGGAAATCGCGTCCCCGCCCGCGCCGCAGCCGAAGCAATGGAAGCGCTGGGTGGAAGGCGTGATGTAAAACGACGGCGTCTTCTCGTTGTGAAACGGGCAGTTCGCGCGGAACGCCGAACCCGCCTTTTTCACCTGGATGTAAGAACCGATCAAATCGACGATGTCCGTCGCTTCGAGCACTTTCTCAACACTGTCTTTGGGAATCTGGGCCACGGGTCTTGCTGTGGGCGGAGAGTAATGGGCGCGACGCGGCGACAAAGTTTAAAATCCACCCGACGCACTGAATTGCTTGCCAAGCCCCGCCCGGAACATTCATTGTCCCGCCCGGCCCCAAGTTGGCGGCCGTTTCTGGACAAAGCATGCTTAGCTCAGTGGTAGAGCACATCCTTCACACGGATGGGGTCGCAGGTTCGAAACCTGCAGCGTGCACCAGCCTGAATATCAATAGGTTACAGGAAAAAAGCGGGTTGGGTATCCCCTAAAGTAACCCCTAAGTCCTTAATACAACATCGTTGCATGAAAGAAACACCATTCCCCCTGCCCGGTATTGTCGGCACGGAGCAAAAGTCTGCATGCCGATAAACGGGCCGTGCTGGGGGTGGTTTGGTTACGGCCCCCCATCCAAGTTCAATTCCCCGCCGCACCCGTTCATCTGACAAATGATCGAAAACAGCACGCCCCCAATCAAGTAAAGCCATAAATGCAATGCTTGGACTTTCTGCTTCTCGCGATTGATTTGGAGCAATCGATCAAGAGCGATGGATTCAAGTTTTTTCAGCGCGTCTTGCTGCTCTTCCAGTTTTTTCGTTTCCGGTGTCATTAGTTCGCTACGTTGGTTGCTATGGTTGACAGTGCGGCCGCTAGCGTGAGCAAAGCAGCAGCGATCGAGGCGGTAATCTGGGCAACTCGTCCGTTGCGCCTGGTTGGAGTGCGACGGGTGAGCGTGCTAAGTGATAGCCCGCGACGGGCGCGGATGTCGATGATGTTGGCTGGGTTTTTTCTATTATGTTCCAGTGTCGATCTCGCCGCTGACGGGAGCGAGGATATTTTCCACGGCGCGAAAAAGCCCGCCTGCCACGATGGACAAGCGGGCCGGGGTGGCCGGCGCGGATCAGTTGTCGAGCGATTGGAGCATGAGGAAGAGCTTCTCCGCTGCCTGCCCCCGGCGCATCGTGTCAAAGATGCTGTCCTCGATGCTCTGAAAGTCGCCATTGGGTGCGCCTGCAATGAACAGGTCCGCGATGTCCTCCATCGTGGTCTTCCGCTCAACGATGATTTCCCGCCGATCTACGATGCTGGCAACATCCGGGAATTCCTTGCCGGTGGCGGGGTCGAGTGGTTGCCGGATGTCCAATGTTCCGGTTTCAATCTCGCTGGTGACGTATGCAACGGCAGCGGCGAGGAAGAGCGCGGGCGAGATGCCTTGATCTTCGGCGGCTCGATCCAGCGCATACTTGGTGTCGTGGTAAACTTCGACCAGCTCGCGCTTGGCTGGGGCTGACTGTGGGGCGGCGCCGCTTTTGGCGGCCTTGGCTTTTCTTTCTGTTGCGGTCATGTTTTTAAGGCCATGGAAAATGGCAACCCCAAGGCTCGCGGGGAAAGTGGTGTCTGACGATAGATTTCTTTGTCTGCTTTGTCTGCCGTCTTTTCAGGCACCGAAAAGAGTTAGGGCGAGTTTTCAAAAATGCCAAAA
>JBFZFJ010000204.1:0-12117 GCA_041306405.1 Verrucomicrobiales bacterium
GACCATGGTGATGCCTTTTTCCTCCAGCGCCTCGCAGGCCAACCGCGGCCCATCCGCCAGAACGCTCAGTCCGGCCAGCCAGCGCAGGAAATTCCCGTCCAGCGCCGCCCGGTCGTAGGCGGGCAGGTTCTTCTTTTCCGTCGCCCGCACCAGCACCCGGTGTTGCCAGGCCTCCAGCGCGTGCGGGTTGGCTTTTGAATTTTCCCCGCCACCTTGGCGGCAGTGGGCCAGTACCCGCCGCACGCCGGAGCCGCGCGGATAGAGGTCCTGCAACAGCCCCGCAGGATCCTTGCGGTGGCTCTTCCAGTCGTTGGAATATTTCGGGAAATAACCGCGGCCATACATCTGCTTCAGCGGGTAGTTGTCCGGATCGTACGCGCCATCCGCGCCGGGAGTCGGCGCGGATGGGTCGGGCGTGCTGCCACCGAGCAGTGAGTCGGCGGGGATGCCCCACTCGTCTCGCAGGCGGCGGATCATCTCGGTGGTGAGCCCGCGCTTGCCGGTCATGATTTCGGAGGCCCGGCTCGCGCCGCCCACCAGCATGGCGAGGTCTTTCTGTTTGTAGCCCATCTGTTCCATGCGGAACCGGATGGCTTCCAGCGGGGTGGGGGGGGCAACGGCTTGGGTTTCCTTTTCATATTTCTCGCACAGGACAATCAGGATCTCCATTTCGTCCTGTTGGGGTTCCGTCAGGTGATCTTCCGCTTCGCCGACGACAGCCCTAACCTCCGCGCCGTCCGGATTTACGACTGGTTGCGATACGGGCACAAAAACACCTGAAGCGCCAAAGGACGTAGAAGCGGAATGAACCGCTGCCAGCCGTATCAGAGCCCGGTGTTTTTTGTGGACGCCTTAACCCCAGGACCCGGAGTCCAAGGCACTGGAGCGATCAGTGTCCAGCCCTACGAATGCGGCGGATCGGCCTTCTTGCAAGGCCAAAGTCGGCCTTGATCGAGTTTGCCAGCCCTGCACCACTGTCTACCCAGCCGTGAACCCGCTCTTCACCATCGGTCACTCGACCCACGACTACGCCAAGTTTCTCGGTCTGCTTAAACAGCATGAGATCGAGGTGGTGGCCGATGTCCGCTCGCGTCCTTTCAGCCGTTTCCCGTGGTTCAGTCGCCCGGAGTTGGAGAAGGCGCTCAAAGAGAACGACATCCGCTACGTGTTTCTCGGCTTGGAACTGGGTGCCCGCCGGGACGAGCGCGAGTGCTACATCGGGCCAAGAGCGGACTATGACCTGATTTCCCTGACGCCCGCATTCCGGAGCGGCATGGAACGATTGAAGGCCGGCGTGCAAAGTTACCGGGTCTCCCTGATGTGCTCGGAGAGGGAGCCGTTGGACTGCCACCGGACCGTGCTCGTCTGCCGCCACGCCAAGCCATTCGCCGAAATCTTCCACATCCACGCGGACGGTCACCTCGAAACGCACGAAGAAGCGGAAATCCGGATGATGTCCCGCTACGGCGCAAAGGAGGGAGATATGTTCCTTTCCAAAATCGAGCTTCTCAACGCTGCCTACAAACGGCGGGGTGAGGAGATCAACTACGTCGATGAATCCCAATCCTCCGTCGTGAGGGAAGAACCCCTGAACCATGAATACTGAATCCACCGTCCACACCATCGGCTTCACGAAGAAGACGGCAGCCGAGTTCTTTGAGCTTCTGCGCAAGAGCGGCACCAAACGCGTCGTGGACGTGCGGCTTAACAACGTTTCCCAACTCGCCGGATTCTCGAAGCGCGACGACCTCAAGTATTTCCTCAAGGAGATCGCCGGAATCGACTACACCCACGTGCCGCTTCTGGCACCAACCGCCGACATCCTGGATGCCTACAAGAAACACAAAGGCGACTGGAGCATCTACGAGCCCGCGTTTCTGGACCTGATGAAGAAGCGTGAGATCGAAAAACGGATCGATCCAGAAACCATTAAAGGTGGCTGCCTGCTGTGCAGCGAGGACAAGCCGCATCATTGCCACAGGCGTTTGGTGGTGGAGTACCTCAGGTCGCAGTGGGGGGAGTTGGACATCAAGCACTTGGTCTGAGAATGCCATAGCCATGAGACCCATCGAAGCAAGCTCACTCCTAGCAACTCTCGTCGGCCTGATCTGCAATTGGCGGCAGGAGAGAGCATCGAACGTTGAAGGGCGGCGTGAGAATTGATGAATGACGGTTGTTGATTTTGGATTTTGGATGGGAGAGGAGAGTAGCCTCCGGCGGGAGAAGGTGAAGTGCGGCGGTCATAGACGCGCCGCTACAGGGGCCATGCACGGAGCGAGACGCTCCGGCAACGGACTGCGGCGAGACGCCGCAGCCGCGGCATTTCCGGGTTTTCCTGCTTTCTTGTGATTCCCGTTCGGCGTCTTAATCCGGGCCGGGAATGAAGCTTTACGAAAACCCATGGCCGCACGAGGTGCACCGCTTGATCGACATCCTGCAGTGGAAGCTGAGGCTGGGGCCGCAGGAAACGCCGGAGCTGCCGGATGCGCCGCAGGTGCCGGCCGCTTGGCGCGCGGTGTCGCGGGAGGAAATCGCCACGCCGCCCGAGGCTGGCTGGCGGGTGATCTGGCTGGGGCACGCGTCGTTCCTGGTGCAGGGGGGCGGCGTTTCGCTGCTGGTCGATCCGGTGTTTTCAAATCACTGCGCGCCGCTGCCGTTCCCGAGCTTGCGGCGGAAGGTGCCGCCGCCGTGCGCGATCGGCGATTTGCCGAAGATCGACGCGATCCTGCTGACGCACGGGCATTACGATCACCTCGACCTGCCGACGCTGCGGCGGATCGGGAAGGGGACGAAGATTTTCATCGCGGAGGGCCACGCGGCTTGGCTGCGGGGCAAGGGCTTCACCGACGTGAGCGAGCTGGCGTGGCATGCGGGTGCGGAGATTTTTCCCGGCATCCGGGTGACGGCGACTCCGGCCCAGCACTTCACGGCGCGGACATTGCTCGACCGGAACCGCGGGCACTGGTGCGGCTGGCTGGTCGAGGGCGCGGGCTGCAAGCTCTGGCACGCGGGCGACAGCGGCTACTGCGAGGCGTTTTCGGAAATCGGCGGGCGTTACGGGCCGATCGATTTCGGGATGATCCCAATCGGCGCCTACCTGCCGCGGCGGATCATGCGGCCGATGCATTTGAATCCGGAGGAGGCGGTGCGGGCGTTCAGGGAAACCCGCTGCCGCCGGGCGGTGGCGATGCACTGGGGAACCTTCCAACTCACCGACGAGCCGCTGGGCGAGCCGCCAATTTTGCTGAAAAAGGCGCTGCGGGAGAAGTCGCTGGCGGAGGAGGTGTTTGAAGTGGTGGAGGTCGGCGGCCGGAAGCTTGTCATGCCCGCGGGGGACGGCGGGTCTAGCTGAGTTTCTGCGGGATGACGCGTTTGCAAATCGACCAGCCGATTCCGCCCGCGAGATACATGCCCGCGAAAACCAGCAGGGCCGGGCGTGCCAGCAGGATTACCATCATCGAGCCGAAGACGGCGCCGGCGAAGAAGCTTGCGGTGAGAAGCGTGGGCACCAGCAGTTTCCATGGCGCGATTTCATGCCCTCTCAGTCGCATCCCGAGATTCGTCCCGAGGTCGGTGAGCAGCCCGGTGATGTGGGTGGTGCGCAGGACCATGCCCCGGTAGTGGGTGGCCAGCGCGTTCTGGAAGCCGCAGGCGAATCCCGCGAGGGAGATGGAGAGAACCGGCATCCCGCCAAAACTGAAATGCGCCCCGACCAGGCAGAGACCGATCGCGGTCACTGACCTGCCGTAAGGTCGGGAAAACTCGATGTTCGGATGATGGATGAAAAACCCGGCGGTCGTCGCACCCATCACAAAGCTGAGCGCGGCGGCCATGAGGTGGATGGCTGCCGCGGAAAACTGGCCGTGACCCTCAGCGGCATTCATCGCCACCTTCGAGACATCACCCGTCAGGTGGCTGACCGAGGTGCCGAGTTGGACCAGATAGCACGCGTTCACCGCCGCGCCGAGAAAAGCGAGGCAGCAACCACCTGCGATGACCCACTTGGGTTGCGGCTGAAGTGGCGTTATCAACCGGATTCCCTCATTTCAAATAAGCGTCCAAGCCCTCGGCTCCCGGGGGCCAATAGGCGATGGACGCGACCTTGCCGCCGGTGAGCGTGAGGACGGTGACTTTCCCGGCCTGCGCGGGGAAATGCGCGATGAGCGCGCCGTCGTCGGCGAGGACGATGCGATGGTTGTATTTCTTCATCTTCGGGATGGCGAACATCCGGCCGATGCCGGGCATGCCGAAGATGTTGGCCATGTAAACGGCCTTTTTCGATCCGAGGAATTCCTTGCCGAGCGGGGAGAGCACGGCGTTGGCCTTTTTGCCGGTTTCCATGTCGTGGCTGACGAGCAGGAAGCGGGTGTCGGCGGGCTTGAAGGTGAAGGCGTTGTCGTTCTGGTCCTTGGCCGTGAACGGCTCGACCTTCGATCCATCCGCGTAAGGCGCGGCGAGGCTGAGGCTGATGGAAAGGGCGGTGGCGGCAAGCGCGATGCCGGTGAGTTTGATGAATTGCGATCTCATGGAGTTGTCGAGCGGGCTGGTGTGGTTGTTCTAGCGAAAAAACGCGGGCTTATTTCGGCCCTGTCATCGGATTGAACCGGATGGTGGCGTTGAAATCAAGCGGGCTTTGGCGGACCTCGAAGCGAATCCCGGAAGCGTTGCAAATGCCGCGGATGAGACGCAGTCCGAGCCCGAGCCCGGCGGTGGCCATGGTCGCCGGGTCCATGTCGTTGTGGATTTCCAAGACCGGGCCGTCGTCCTCCGCGCGGCAGGACACGCGGATCTTCGATTTCGCGTAGCTCACGGCATTTTCCAACAGGCCGTGCAGTGCCTGGCGCAGCAGGTCGGGATCGCCCTCGATCCGGATGTTTTCCGCCAGTTCGAGTGTCATCGCCAGCGAGCGCTCGGAGGCTAGCAGCTGGTAGTTCTCGGTCACGTCGCGCACCAGGCCGGATAGCGAGAGGGGTGAGGGGACTGGGATCAGCACGCCTTGTTCCGCCTTGGCCGCCAGCAGCGCCCGCTCGACGAACCGAGAGAGCCGGGCCAGCTCGTCCTGCAGGTCCTCCTGAAATGCCGGGGGGATTCCCGGGGGGGCGTGTTCCACGCGCATCCGCAGCAGCATGAGCGGCGTCCGCAGCTCGTGGGCGACCCGCGCGGAGAACTCGGCCATTTCCTGATAGGCCATGCCCGCCCGGTCTAGCAGGCCGTTGAGGTGGTTGGCGAGATCGGCGATGATCGGGGCGGCCTCGGGAATGGCGATGCCGCCGCGAAGCGAATCGACCCGCATTTCGGCGAGCTGGCGGTTGATCTCATTCACGGGTCGCAGTGAGCGGCGGGCAAGCAGGAGTCCCGCGCCGAGCGAGAGGCCAATCAGCGGCCCGGCGGTCCACAGCCAGGTTTCCAGCAGTTCGCCGAGGATGTCCTGGATTTCCTCCTCCGAGTAGCTGTTATGGAGCACCCAGCCTGGAATCTTCGGATGGGTGCGGTCCCAGCGGCCTTTGCGCAGTTCCTCCTCCAGCTGGCGGTAGGCGGTGAACATCATCACCCCGATGAGCAGCATGCACGACAGGACCACCCAGGCGGCGATGCGGATGCGGAAACTCATGGCTCGTGGGTTTCCTTGAGCGCGAAGCCCACGCCACGCTCGGTGTGAATCAGCGGCTTGAGCCCGGGCAGGTCGATCTTCTTGCGCAGGTAGTTTACATACACATTCACTACATTTGATCCAGGGTCGAAGTAATGATCCCAAACCCGCTCGACAAGTGTCGCTTTGGAAACAGGGCGGGGTGACGAAGTGGCCAGCGTTTCCAACAAGGAAAACTCGCGGTTGGTGAGGATGATTTGGGTCGCGCCACGCCGGGCGGTGCGTGTGATCAGATCGATCTCCAGATCCGCGACCCGCAACAAATGTGAGGTTTCCGGTTTGGCACGGCGCTCGGCGGCGCGAAGTCGTGCCAGCAGTTCTTCGGTGGAATACGGTTTGACCAGATAGTCATCCGCGCCGGCATCGAGACCGGCGACCTTGTCCCTGACCTCGCCGCGAGCGGTGGAAAGCAGCAGGGTGGCCCGGCAACCGGCCGTCCGGGCCTGGCGGATGACGCTCACGCCGTCCATCCCTGGCATCGTGATGTCCAGCACTGCGGCGTCATAGGGTTCGCCGTTCAATAATCGTAGGGCCTCGATGCCGTCCCCGGTCTCATTCACCTCATGGCCGACATTTCGCACGGCCGCCACCAGTTGGTGGCGGAGGCGCGCGTCGTCTTCTGCCACTAGGATTCGCATGGCCGCAAGCTGCCATGCTCCATGGGGATTTGAAAGGCGCGATTCCTGCGTCATGGTCACGGGATCATGGCTTTCGCAGGCGGAAGAAAAGATGCGGTGGTGCCGGATCCGCCACTTCGACGTGGTGTAGGCCGTTGTGCGGCGTGTCGGGACGGACGGAGTGAGACCACGAACCGGGTGTCAGGTCTGGGCTTTCCTCAAGGATCCAACCGACGGGAGCGAGCGACCATTCCATCGAGAACGCGACGCCCGGCGCGGGGGTATGCTGGATCTTGATCGGCGTGGGCACGTTAGCCACCACGAAATTTGCGACCAGCGAGCGCACCCCGTTCACGGTGAAGTCGTAGGAATTCAACGTGCTGACACTGGTGCTGTTCTCCGTCCAGCCTTGGAAGATATAGCCGGGAGTGGCGTTAGCGGTGACATTTGCGATGTCACCCGCGATGAACAGACCGCCGCCGGTCACGAACCCCGCACCCGCGGGCGAGGCGTTAGCCACGATGTTGAGATACGGGGTGAAATTGGCGACCAGACTGCGGTTCTCTGCGGCGGTGAACAGATAGTTCGGATCGGCGCTGACCTCCGTGTCATTTTCGGTCCATTTCACGAAGGCATAACCTTCCCCGGGCAATGCCGAAACCGTAACGTCGTCTCCGTCGGCGTAAGGGCCATCGCCGGTCGTGGTGCCGCCGATCTTGGTCGAAGAAGTCGTGGTGACCGTCACGCCCGAGTCCCAAGCGAAGTGTGCCACCAGTTCGCGGTTGCCGGTGATGATAAAATCATAGGTTGAACTGGTGCTGACCACCGTGCCGTTCTCGGTCCAGTTCTCAAAACTCCAACCGGTTTCCGGGAAGGCTTTTGCCTTGGCGTTTTCGCCGGTTTTATAGCTAAGACTGTCCATCTCCGTGGTGCCGCCGACGGCGGGCGATGAGGTCGAAGTGACCACGAAAAACTCGTCGAACTTGGCAACAAGCGTCCGGTTGCCCGTCACGGTGAAGCTATAGTTCGGTGATATACTCACCAGGGTTTCCCCCTCCTGCCACTTTGAAAACTTGTAGCCGGGTTTGGGAGATGCCACGACAGTGGCGATGACGCCGGTGAGATAGGTGCCGTTTCCGCTCACCGTGCCGCCAGCCACCGGATTTGCGCTCGTGGTGACGGATTTGGGGACTCCTGCCGCAACGAAGTTCGCCACGAGTGTTTTGTTGGAGGTGACCGTGAACGTGTAGCTCGCGGAGCTGCTGGCCAGTGTCGTGCCGATTTTCCAGCCTGCGAAGACATAACCCGGCGACTCCACCGCCACGACGGTCGCGCTGGCGCCGCTCGGATAGTTGCCACCGCCGCTTGCCGTGCCGCCTGCGACGGGTGCCGCGCTCACGCCCACCGCGTAGGTCGGAGTGGCGATGAAATTCGCAACCAGCGTCCGGTCCGCCGTGGCGGGAAATGTATAGCTTGAAGCGCTGCTGACGGCGGTGCCACCCTCGGTCCAGTTCACAAACGAATAGCCCGCGTTCGGGGATGCGACCACGGTTACGCTGCTGCCGTTGTCCACAAGACCGCCGCCGCTGGTGCCGCCTTCCGCCGCGCTGGCGCTCGTGACGATAGTCCGTTGCTGCAGGTTCGAGAAATTGGCGACGAGCGAATGGTTCACGTCGATGGCGAAGGTGTGGCTGGTCGAGGTGGCGACGACCTTGCCGTTGTCCGTCCAATTCACGAAATGGAAGCCATCCGCGGCGTTGGCGTTGGCGCTCAGTGTGACATCCGTGCCGGACGCAAACGAACCGTCACCCGTGGTTGTGCCGGAACCAGGCGGTGAAACCGACGTGTCGACCAAGCTCTTCGGTGGCAGAGCCACTCCCTCGGCCGCGACGCGCAGCGTGTAGGTTTTCGAAACTTTCGGGTTCACGCCGTCATCGGCGGTGATGGTGAAGATGAATTCGTTGCTCTCGGTGGGTGTGCCGGAAAGCACGCCGGTATCCGTATTGAAATCCATGCCGGCGGGCAGCGCTCCGGTGATGGTGCTGGTGAATCCCCAAGTTCCTGGCACCACCACCGTGCGTGCGGCAAATGGCTCGTTCACTTCGCCCTCGCCGATGTGGTCGATGAGTCCGACGGGTGCGTCCGCATCCACCGCCGCCATTTGCGAACCGGTGAAGGCTCCTACGATTTCCACGGTGGATAGATCCACCTCGACGCCGTTGATGAGTTTGACACCCACGCCGTGAATGCCGTCCGCCGCCACGGATTGCGCCATGGCCTCGCCGGTCTCGATATCGAGCGGGCCGGTGTATTTGTAGAACTCGTAGCGCCGTGTGACGACTTCATCGGCGTTGGGCAGTTCTTCCGCCGCGGCCGCCAGTTGATTGTTCGGTGCGTCCGCCTTATTGTAGTCCTTTTGCAGCACCTGCCATTCGGCTTCCACCTCGTCGGGCTCGCCGTTGCGCCAGTTTTTGTCATTCGGATCCTCGGGATCGTCCGAGAGCAGGTTGCGCAGCTTCACTTCGTTGTTGTTGTGAGTGGTGGTGCGGATTTCCCTCACCCACACCGCCTTGCCGAATTCCTTGGGCTCCGGCGCGGGTGGTGGCGGCGGCTGGATCACCGCCTGCACCGCAGGCACGGCACCAACAGCAGCCGGAAAATACGTGAACGTGGGCGTCGAGACCTGCACCGCTCCGCCACGCACCAGCGCGCCGCCCTGATCGACGAGCCAGTTGTAGCGGATGGCGCCGACGGCGAAGTTGTAGCCCACGCCGAAGTGTTCGCCGCCAAAGTTGACCGCCGGATTGGTGAACATGTGGCCGTTGGTCGGCGCGATCGGACCGCTGGGAATAGCGGTGTAGGATGCCCAAGTGCCATCCGTGTTCTTCTTGCTCTCCCAGCGGATGACGCACTTGGGATGCCCGGCCACCGAGTCGTCCTGGGTGATTTTCGGCGTGCCGTAGTGGTTGTAGTCGTAGGTGTAGCTGATGTCGGTGCTGCGGCAGTCTTCGAGTTCGATCTCGAAACCGTGGCACTCGCTGTTGGTGTCATTGACGGTGTCGAAGTTGTTAATGCTGCCGTAGGCGATGCTCGCGCGGGCGGAGCCGGCGAGGAGCGGGATGACGCATGCGCCGAGCTGCCATGCCAGGCGCAGCCGGTGAGGAGTGGTGGACGGGTATTTCATGACGGGCCTGTTTGTCGTTAGTATGATGATTGGGATGGAGAGGATCAGTCGTTGTCCTGATGGCGCGGCTTCTTTTGAATAGGGGGGGCACCGCCCTGGCTGACGCCGACCGCGTGTTGGTAAACCAACTTTCCGCCATAGTGGCCGGCTTGTATCACGCACCATGAAGCGCCGAGGGCGACCAGCGCGGTGAGTGCCGCAGCCCCGCGCGAAACATGCGGGGAACGCTTTTGCAGGATGGCCGCGACGCCTGCCGCCAGCGCGGCGATGATGGCTGCATTGCGGGAGCGCTCGGCCCATTCCTCGTGCTCTTCGAGAATCTGTTCGGCCGCGGGCCCTGCCTCCTCCGCCCGGTCCTCGTCATTGTCGCCGGTCCATGTGGCTGCCACCGCGCCGAGCGCAGCAAGGCAGAGGATGAGCGCCGTGAAGCGGGGCAGCGTCCCGGCGGGCCGGAAGAATGAAAGGACCGCCAGTAACGACCCCAATAGAATAAGGGCGATCGGGAAATGGACGATCGCGGGATGAAGCGGATCGGGCAAGCTCATGTCCTGGATGTTCTGGCAGAAAAGCAGGATATGCGAAGCGCTTTATGATAAGAAATTTCTTATCATGCGTGTGGTTGATTGGGGCGCTTTGACTGCGATACTCGGCCATCTCGACATGAAAAACGGAATAATCATCACCCTGTGCGGCGCATTCTGTGCCATCACCCTCGCCCATGCCGCCACGCTGGAAGTGGACAAGGAGCGCAGCAGAATCCAGGTCGATGCCAAGGCAACCGGGCACACGTTCGCCGGGGATCTGGGCAAATACACCATCAAGGCGGAGGGCGACGCGGCCAGCCACAAGCCAAGCGCGCTCGACCTCGCGTGGGACTTCAACGATCTGAAAACCGGCGACGAGAAGCGTGACAAGGAGATGGTCAAGTGGCTCGGCGGCGGAAAGCCGCAGGGCTCGTTCAAGTTCGTGAAATCCTGGGACGAGAAGCCGGAAGGCGGCATGGCGCAAGGGACTCTCACGATCAATGGTTTCTCCAAGTCCGTTTCATTTCCCTACACCGTCAAAGTCGATGGCGAATGGGTGAGTCTCGACGGCAAGGTCTCGATGGACTATCAGGATTTCAAGCTGCCGATCATCCGCGCGATGGCCGTGATGACGGTGGACCCGAAGCTGGTGATTCGTTTCCACGTCGTGGGGAAAACCCGGTGAATTTCAAACCCAAGGATTAATTGATGACACCGGACTCATGGTGGCGCAGGCGTGCCGGATGCGCGCGCACGCTGATGGCAGGAAGTTTTAGCAACGGCATGGGCCGTCTTGACCGGGCGGAACCCCGGCTGGCCGCCGCGCTGCAGGACATCCTGGCGCGACCCGGCTCGCTGGTGCGGGCAGTGGCCGCTTACCTGATAGGAATTGAAATGGGCGTGGCCGAGGAAGCGGCGCGGGCCATCGGCTGCGGCATCGAGTATCTCCACACGGCGTCCCTCGTTTTCGACGATCTGCCGGCGATGGACGACGCCCGGATGCGTCGCGGAGCCGCCTGCGTCCATGTGATCCACGGCGAGGCCGTCGCGATCTTGGCCGCGCTCGCCCTGATCAACCGCGCCTACGCGATGATCTGGCAGGGCATCCGCCGCGCCAATCCGCAGCGGTGCGCCGCGGCGGGCGAGTGGGTGGATGGCCGCCTCGGCATTGGCGGCGTGATCGGCGGGCAGGCTTACGATCTGAGTGGCTGGCGCGGTGAACAAAGCGCGGCGGACGTCTCCGAAGTCGCGGCCCGAAAAACCGGCGACTTGCTCCGTCTTTGCCTGGTCCTGCCCGCCATCGTCGGGCGCGGGACGCCTCGGGAAATCCAGATTCTCGACCGCCTCGCCTTGTTGCGCGGCCTCGCCTATCAGGCTGCGGACGACTTGAAGGACGTGATTTCCCTGGAGGAGGATTCCGGTAAAACCGTCGGACGCGATGAAGCGCTGGGTCGTCCGAATCTCGTCGTGGCGGAAGGGCTTTCCGCCGCGCTGCGCCGGTTCCGCCGGCTGAGTGACATCGGTGACCGGGTGCAAGCAGCGCTGCCGGGACCGCCGGAGCGGTGGATGATGTTGGAAATGCTGAAGGTGCCGATACCGGTTTCCCTTATGGATGCGGATCCAACAATGCTCTCGGCGGCAATCTGAATTTTAACAAGAACCGGCATGAGTCTTTGGCGCATGATCTTCACCAACCTCCGGCGGCACCGGGTGCGCACCGCCATCGGCGCGACCGGAATCGCGCTCGGGGTGGCGACGATGCTGAGCGTGGTGGGTCTGCTAGGCGGGGCGGTCAAGATGTTCGAACGCATCCTGCGGAGTGATTCGGAGATGGTGGTGTTCGAGAAAAACGTGTCGGACCTTTTCTTCAGCAACGTGCCGGTGGAGCTAGTCGCCGAGCTTGAGAGGCAGCCTTTCGTGAAGGAGGCGCAACCGGTGCTTTTCTCAATCATCGCCGCGCCGGACCGGCCGGTGGTGACTTGCTTCGGCATCCGCGCGACGGACGGTCGCTTGCGGAAAGGCGAGTGGCTGCAAGGAAGCGCCGCCGCATTCCGTGACGACGGCGAGGGCGTGGTGCTCGGCGAGCGCGCGGCGGATTTCCTGCATGGAAAAGTCGGCGGCACCATCGAACTCGGCCAGGAG
>JBFZFJ010000205.1:0-3835 GCA_041306405.1 Verrucomicrobiales bacterium
ATATTGCCGATGGCCACCACCTGCGTCCCCAAATGATGCTGCGCGCGCCAGCCACTGCGGTAGCGCCACAGCCGGATTTGCACGATCATCCGGAAAACCCCGGAAAGCGCCAGCATCGCAAACCGCATCAGCGCCGCCCGCAGGCCCTTGGCGCGCCCGAAGATCACATCCGCTCCCCAGCGTTCGAGTTCTTCGATGAGTTCCTTCATGTTCCGTAGCGATCATGTCCCGGCAGTCTTCCTGCGGGCAAGCGCCAAACGGAATGAGGCAGTCCATTGGAAATTCAGCCCTCCGAGTTCAAACCGCCAAATCAAGATTCAAGCTGGCAAGAACTGAAATGTCGGCCGCCCGCAAAATTTGAAAATTTGTCTTGGCAACCCGGCCTTAATCCATACTTATTGATCCAGATTAACGAATGCACCTTTCAAAAAAAGCTGAATACGCGCTGCGCGCCACCATCCACCTCGGCATCGCGACCGAAGTCGGACGCGGCACTATTTCCGGTGCCGAGCTCGCCGAGGCGAACCGCCTTCCCCTGAAATTCGTCGAGCGCATCCTCCAGGAGCTGCGAGAAGCCGGACTCGTCGAGACCCACCGCGGGAAATTCGGCGGCTACTCGCTCGCCAAGCCCGCTTCCGAAATCGGCATCGGTCAGCTCGTCCGCCTGATGGACGGCCGCCTCGCCCCGATCTGCTGCGCCAGCGAAAACGCCTACCAGCCCTGCACCTGTCCTGACGAGGACCACTGCGGCCTGCGGATGGTGATGATCGACGTCCGCAACGCCATTGCCAACATCCTCGACCGCTACACCGTCGCCCAAGTCGTCGAGGTCACCCTGCGGAAAATGCGCCGCGACGGCATCGTCCCGCCATTCGCCACCGCCGACTCGCTCGCCGCCGCCGGGGCTTCTTCGAACCGCAAAGCCGATCCCGCCGATGGATTCCTCGCCGGGCTCTCCCAACTCGCCTCTCCCACTTCCACTCCCGATGAACACGATCCCCTCTGAACGCACCACCCCTGACGGCCCCAAGGGCGACTGGCTCGAAGTCGTCCGCCAGAACGTGGCCAACCTCCGCTTCGGCTCGGTCCAGATCACCGTCCACGACGGCCGCGTGACCCAGGTCGAAAGCATCGAGAAAACCCGCTTCGTCGCCTCCCGCGACGACGCCGGCCCAAGCCAGAAATAACACTCCATCACGCTCCAAGAGACCGACCGGACCACCGGAGGAATCGACCAGCGCGCAACTTTCCCCGGCGTCATCCACGCCGCGGCCCGCGCACGGTCATCCTTCGCTTCCGGCCGGTCTCTTTTTTTGCATCCTCAAATCTCTCCACGCCAACCGCCAACACCTACATTGGATTCACCTTGCTCACCGGCGTCCGCCTGTCGTTTTAATATCAAACCCGCATTCCAGCTCATTACTTAACTTCCCATGAAAACATTCAAACTCCTCGCGCTTCTATCATCCCTCTTCGCTTCCAGCAGCTTCGCGGACGAGCTTCTTAACGTCTCCTACGATCCCACCCGGGAGTTCTATCAGGAGGTCAACGCGTCGTTCGCCAAGGTATGGAAACAGCAAACCGGCAAATCCCTCACCGTCAAACAATCCCACGGCGGCTCAGGCAAGCAGGCGCGCTCGGTCATCGACGGCCTCAGCGCCGATGTCGTCACCCTTGCCCTCTCCGGCGACATCGACTCCATCGCCAAGCAGGCCAACCTGCTGCCCGAGGACTGGCAGGCGAAACTCCCCGATAACAGCTCGCCCTACACCTCCACCATCGTCCTCGTCGTCCGTAAGGGAAACCCCAAGGGCATCAAGGACTGGGGCGATCTCGTTAGGCCCGGCGTCAAGGTGATCACCCCCAACCCGAAAACCTCGGGTGGCGCGCGCTGGAACTACCTCGCCGCGTGGGCCTATGCCGACCGCAAGTTCGGCGGCGAAGAGGCGAAGGTGAAGGAGTTCATCGGCACGCTCTACAGGAACGTGCCCGTCCTCGACACCGGCGCCCGCGGCTCTACCACCACCTTCGCCCAGCGTGGCATCGGCGACGTGTTCCTTTCATGGGAAAACGAGGCCCATCTGATTGAGAGGGAATTCCCCGGCAAGACAGAGATCATCATCCCGTCCATCAGCATCCTCGCCGAGCCGCCGGTCGCGGTCGTTGAGAAAAACGCGAAGAAGCACGGCAACGAAGCGCTGGCGAAGGCCTATCTCACCTACCTCTACAGCGCCGAGGCCCAGAACATCGCCGGCAAGCACTTCTACCGCCCGCGCGATGCCAAGGCTCTCGAAAAATGGTCAAAAAACTTCCCCAAGATCAGCCTCGTCACCATCGACAAGGACTTCGGCGGCTGGACCAAGGCGCAGAAGACCCACTTCGACGACGGCGGCACCTTCGACCAAGTTTACGGCAACCGCTGAACTAGCACTATATGTTAACGCGACGCGTCATCCCCGGATTCGGGCTATCGATGGGGTTTTCCATCACCTACCTCAGCCTGATCATTCTCATCCCGCTCGCGGCCTTGTTCCTCAAGGCCGCGAGGCTGGGACCGGCCGAGTGGTGGTCCATCCTGACCACGCCGCGGATGATCGCCGCCGCCAAGCTGACCTTCGGCGCCAGCGCGGCGGCGGCCATCGTCAGCACGGTCTTCGGCCTGCTGGTCACCTGGGTGCTGGTCCGCTACCGCTTCCCCGGCCGACGGCTGCTGGACGCTATGGTTGACCTCCCCTTCGCCCTGCCAACCGCCGTCGCGGGCATCACGCTGACGGCGATCTACGCGCCCAACGGCTGGCTGGGGGAAACCCTAGCGAAGTGGGGCATCGAGGCCGCCTACAGTCCGCTCGGCGTCTTCATCGCGCTCACTTTCATCGGCTTTCCCTTCGTCGTCCGCACCTTGCAGCCGGTGATGGAGGACTTCGAAAACGAGTGCGAGGAGGCCGCCACCACCCTCGGCGCGGGCCGCTGGACGATCTTCCGGCGGGTGATTTTCCCGATGTTCATCCCGGCGCTGATCACCGGCTTCACCCTCGCCTTCGCGCGGGCCATCGGCGAATACGGCTCGGTCATTTTCATCTCGGGAAACCTGCCGATGAAGACCGAGATCATGCCGCTGCTCATCGTCTCGCAGTTGGAGCAGTTCAAATACGAAGCCGCCGCCGTCATCGCCGCCGGGATGCTGATCGTCTCCTTCGTCCTGCTGTTTCTCATCAACCTGCTCCAGCGCCGGCTCAACTGGCAGAACCGCTGACTTCTCATGTCCCGCTCCTCCGTCACCACCGAATCCGCGCCCGTCCGCCTGCTCCTCATCGGCGCGGCCGTCGCGTTCCTGTCATTGTTCCTGCTGCTGCCGTTGGCCGCCGTTTTCGTCGAGGCCTTCCGCAAGGGCTGGGAGGTTTTCCTCGCCTCGCTGCATGAGCAGGCCGCGCTCGACGCGATCAAGCTCACCTTGTTAGCCGCCGGCATCTCGGTGCCGCTCAACACGCTCTTCGGCGTCTCCGCCGCCTGGCTGGTCACGAAATTCAAGTTCCGCGGCCGCTCGCTGCTCGTCTCGCTGATCGACCTGCCCTTCGCTGTCTCCCCGGTCATCGCCGGACTCGTGTGGGTCTTGCTGTTCGGCGCGAAAGGCTGGTTCGGCCCGTGGCTGGCGGAGCACGACATCAAGATCATCTACGCGCTGCCCGGCATCGTCATCGCCACGGTGTTTGTGACCTTTCCCTTTGTCGCGCGGGAGCTCATCCCGCTGATGGAATCCCAGGGCAGCGACCAGGAAGAAGCCGCCGTCACGCTCGGCGCGAATGGCTGGCACATCTTCTGGCGCGTCACCCTGCCC
>JBFZFJ010000206.1:0-9656 GCA_041306405.1 Verrucomicrobiales bacterium
TTTGGCTTACTTCTTCGCCAAGGCTTCGAAGCACACGTTGGTCGATGCCATCCAGGTCGGGATTTGAAGGATTCCGGGGCCGATTGAACCAATCGAGATCGGGTTCGTCGTCGGGGATCCACTCCTTGATCGCCTGCCAAGGTGGTTCGATAGGCTCCATGGTCTCGATGTCAAAGGGCGGAGGCGGCGGGCGCGGGAGTGTGACGATTCCCTCCCACAGCCCATGGAGACGGAGGAAGAATTGAATTTCCTCGCGGCGGATGACTTTGCGGACGGGTTTCATGGTGCCCTTGCAGCAGGGGCACTGGAGCGGATCGCCGCCCCCATCCTTCGCCACCTCCGTCGCCGAGGCTATGGAGGTCAGGAAGGCTACGGAGGGCAGGCCAGATCTGGAGGATGAGGTCACGCCAGAGGGGGCGCATGTCGCGAGCGGATTGTTTCGGTGGTGCGGGGATGAGGAGGATTTGGGCAGGCGGCGGTTTTTCGGGCAGAGGCTCAGGTTTGGGCAGTCGGATGATGCGGTCGGGGATGAGCGGAGTTTGGCCACGGGTTTTGTGTTGGTAGCGCGGCCTCGCCGTAGGCCGCATGCCAAAGGAGGGAGAAAGCTGGATGCCAAGGATCGACTGACGGCCTGTGCTTGGGCTGGGCTTTCGCGTCCCTTTGGCATGCGCTCCCGGCGGTAGCGCGCCACCTTTGATGACGGTCTGGGTGCTGGCGTTCCAGGTGATTTTCTGGAGGGAGAAGGGATGGCGCAGAAGATATTCGGCGAGGCGTTTGCGGCCGGCGCTGTCGTGGGCGGCGACGGGTTTTTCGCCGCCGTCGTGGATGTGGAAGCCGGAATGTTGCCAGGAGAGCAGGTCGGCGAGTTTTCCGGGGCTGATGAGCTTGGCTTCGCGCAGGGCGTGGAGGAAGCGGTGGCGGAAGAGTTCGATGGCAGGGTCGAGATCTTCGGCGGGCATGCAGTGGAAATGGCCGTCGCGGGTGAAGAGGCCGTCGCGGGTGAAGAGGCCGTCGCGGGCGAGGACATGGAGGTGGGGGTGGAAGCGGAGGAAGTTGCGAGCTCGTCCAGGTCTGAATCAGCAGAGCCGGACCATGTCCTTGATGAACTGGCCCCAGAGAAAGACGAGGCCGCGCTTGGAGTATTGGAAATGCCCGTCGCCGGTGAGCTTGATGAGTCCGGCGGCGAGGTTGTGATCCACCTGTGTGCGCATTTCATGCTCGATGGAGTTTTCGATTTCCTCGGGGTCCGGCATCCTCAGGCGATCCACCGGGATCTTCACGCGGCCGAGATATTTCCGGTGGTCCGCCAGAATCTGATGGAAGCAGCTGCGCTCGCACGGGACGTGGTTCCACTGGACCTTCGGCGGGTATTGCAGCGTCGGCGCGAAGGGGAAATTCGTGGTGCGCCAGGTTCCGCCGTCGGCGTCGTGCGAGGTGATGGAAATGAACGCGAAGGCCACGTCGCTCTGCTCGCACAAGCAGACCGCGGCGACGGCGCGCTCCTCCGGATGCCAGAAGAGCCGGAAAAACTGCTGCATCCCGGCCCATTCCCAGCCGCAGTCCGAGACATGCTCGAAGCCCGCTTCCTCCATCGCCGCAGCGGCCTCGATGGCGTTCGGGAAGAACGACGGATTCGGCACTTCGCGGTGGCGCAACCGGTTGTTGAGCGGCAGGCGCATCCGCCGGATCCGCGTGAGTAGCTCGATCCATGGCAGGAAAAACCACAGCAAGGCGCCGAGCAGGCCGCCGAGCAGACTGCCGGTCAGGAAATAGAGCAGGCAAAAACTCGCCGCCAGAAACGTCAGCGCCCCGAGCTTGCGCAGGCAGCCCGTCCGCGCCGAGCGCAGCGCCACCGCCAGAATCAGCAGGCCGATGACAATAAGGGTTTCACGCATGGGAGTCGGGTCGAAGGGGAATTGCCGCAGCGGCACCAGCTACGAGTCCCACCGCTACCGGAACCGCGCAAGAGCTTGTTTTCAGCATGATGACGGTTTCATCCCCAGGACTGTCCGAGAAGCTCCCGCAATCTCGCCGGATCGGTCGCCGAGGTCTTCGCCACGAAGCCGCGCGCATGCGCGAAATGCACGTCCTCGCAGCCCTCGATCCGGGTGAAATCCAAGCCCGGATGATCGTTGTGGCGGGAGAGCCCGAAACCCGCGCCGCGGCGGTCGGGATACACCAGCCCCGCCACCTCGCTCGCCGCCGGATGAGACTCGATGAACCGCGCCAAACCCGACGACGGCTCGTCCGGCATCGGCGAGGTGCGCGGCATATATAACACCTTGAACGGCCCGGTCGGTGTTTCGATTTCCCAAAACTCGCCGACGTCGCCGATGAAATTCAGCCGCTCGCGCAGGTTCTTCAAATAGTCGAGCAAGTCCTGCCCGATCCAGCGCATCACCTCCCACAGCGGCTCGCCCGGCTGCAACTCCCACGCCCCGGCGAAGCGGCGGAGCAGCGTCGTATCGATCGGCGAGTTCAGTTTGAACAAGGTTTCCCGAGCCACTCCCAGCCAGCGCGCCGTCTCGATCGGCCCGCGCGTGTCGAACCATTCCGCCGGCTCCAGCCAGTCGCAGAATTTCCGCGCGTCCTCGTAAACCCCGAGGTGCTGCAAAACCAGACTCAGCGCGCACACCGGCGGGTGGTCCTTCGGAAACTGGTGATGATCGAAATTCCCCCGCGCCGGCGCGTGCTCGTGGCCGACATCGACCACCGCGGTGGAGAGATCCGCCAGATCCGCGGCCGTCGGCTCGCGGCGGACGATGGTCACCGGATTCTCGGCGAGTAGAAGACAGCAGGCCAGAAACTCGTCTTTGTGCGAGCCGCCGGGGTGGGTGAGGATTTTGGAAAAAGTCATGCGGAAGGCCGGCACCTTAGGCGGTCCGGGCGGCATGGGAAGTTTTTTGAAATCGCCCTTCCCGCCTGGTTTTTTCACGTCAGCTTCATCCAGGTTTCACCGAAGCCGGCCAAACCTCCCGCCAACCATGAACCCCGCCACCTTCCGCCGCCAACTCCGCCACTGGACCTTCCACTGTCTGCTCAACGCTCTGCCCAGCTTCATCATCGCCGCGGCTTGGTTGAAATTGCGGAGCCCCGTCGCGGTGGCGGCGATGCTCGCCGCGATCGGCACTTTCATTCTGCTTTACGCCACGCTCACCTCGCTCGACGGTCCGCTTTCTGCCCCCAGCCATGTTTTCTCACGCGCACTCAAACTCGGCGCCAAGATCCGCGCGTGGATCTCCGGCTTGTCGCTGCTCGTGCTGCCGTCCGAAAAGCTCATGCTGTTCATTCCGGATTTCTGGTGCGGGTTCCTCTCAGTCGGGCTGCTGGCCCGCGCTGCGGAACTTCTCCACTCGGGCACCAATGCCTTCAACTTCTTCAACGGAAATGCCGCCGACAAAAGCTTCCTCCCGATCTACGCCACCACCTTGCTGGAAGGCTTCATCCTCTCCTTCATCCTGCTGATGATTTCCCTCTTCGCCGTGATTTTCCTCCAGTCCCGCGACCGGCGGAAATTCTTCGCGGACGCAAGATCGGCAAGCGATCCTTCAATTTCGTGACCCGTGTTCTGACGATCGGCCTGGTGATTGCGATCTCCGGCTTTCGGGACGGATTTTCAATTCATGCACCGGATGGTTTACGGAGCAGGTTTTCATGGACGATGGCCCTCCCAAGTTGACCTGCACCCGTCGAAACGCTATTCATTACCCATGTCCACGCAGCAACTCACTTCAGCAGCAATGTCGCTTCCGCTCTCCGAGCGAGTTTCCCTCGCGCAGGCGCTCTGGCAGAGTATTGACGTCGGCTTGGCAAATGCCGACGAGGACCAAGCGGTGGAGGAAGCGATTCGCCGCGACCAAGAGCTTACTTCAGGCGCGGTGACCGGCCGCACTCACGACGAGGTCATGCAAGCCGCCCGGAACGCCATCGGATGCGCCTGATCTACCACCCCGACGCCGAGGCTGAACTCATCGAAGCGGCCCGGTTTTACAAACAACGGATCCACGGACTGGGGGCTCGGTTCCTTGACTCCGGCGACCGTGCCATCAAGGCGATTCTGGCAAATCCAGAGTCTTTCAGAATCTTTAAGGAGGACATCCGGCAAACCATCATGCCCAAATTCCCCTACACCATCTACTTTCGGATCCATCCGGACCATCTGAGGATTCTTGCTTTCAAACACCACAGCCGCCACCCGAATTACTGGCGTGACCGCATCGAGAACTGAAACCGTCTTCCCCCAAGCCCGCGACCGGAAGAAATTCTTCGCCCTTGCCGATTCCCGCTGATGCGACGATGGGTGAATCCATGTTTCTCCACCGCAGCGGAAACATTATCCCGAATCCCGCCTTGCCATCCCGGGAAAAACCGTGCATAGCCCGCCCCCCTTCGCACGGAGGCCGTCCATTATCCAATCGTTCCCATGTCTCTGAAAATTCGAAATCTCGCCATTATCGCCCACGTTGACCATGGGAAAACCACCCTCGTCGACCAGCTTCTCCAAGCGGGCGGCACCTACCGTGAAAACCAAGCCACCACCGAGCGGGCCATGGATTCCATGGACCTCGAGCGCGAAAAGGGCATCACCATCAAGGCGAAAAACACCGCCATTCTCTGGGAAGGCTACACCATCAACATCGTCGACACCCCGGGCCACGCCGACTTCGGCGCCGAAGTGGAACGCGTCATGAAAATGGTCGATGGCGTGCTCCTCGTCGTCGACGCCTCCGGCGGCCCGCAGGCGCAAACCCGCTTCGTGTTGCGGAAGGCCATGCAGGAAGGCCTCAAGCCCATCGTCGTCATCAACAAGATCGACCGCCCGCTCGCCACTCCGCTCAAGGTCCACGACCAAGTCCTCGAACTCTTCCTCGACCTCGACGCCGACGACGAGCAGTTCAACGCCCCATTCGTCTATGGTTCCGCCCGTGACGGCTATTTCATGGATCATCCCGATGACGAGCGGAAGGATTGCATCCCGCTTCTCAAGAAAATCATCGAGTTCATCCCCGAGCCGAAAGCCGATCCCGAGGCACCGTTCCTCATGCTCGTTTCCAACATCGAGTGGGATGAATACGTCGGCCGCGTCGCCGTCGGCAAGGTTCTCGGCGGCAGCGTGAAAAAGGGCGACACTATTTTCCTTCTCCGCCAGGACGGCACCAAGGTGCAGTCCAAGGTCATGAAGACCTTCACCTACTCCGGCCTCGCCACCGCCGACTCCGATGGTTGCGGCGCGGGCGGTATCGTCGGCATCGCCGCCGGTATTGAAAACATCGACATCGGCGAAACCATTGCCGGCAGCGCCGAACAGGAACCGCTTCCATTCGTCGCCATCGACCCGCCGACCGTTTCGATGCAGTTCTCCATCAACGACGGCCCGCTCGCCGGCAAAGAAGGCAAACACGTCACCTCGCGCGCCATCCGCGAGCGTTTGATGCGCGAGTTGAAGACCAACATCTCCATCACCGTCGAGGACACCGACATGTCCGGCGTCTTCAACGTCTCCGCCCGCGGAGCCATGCAGATCGCCGTGCTCGTCGAGCAAATGCGCCGCGAAGGCTTCGAAGTCCTCGTCTCCCGTCCGGTCGTGATCTATCGCCGCGACGACAACGGCAAGCTGCTCGAACCTTTCGAAACCCTCTACGTCGAAGCCCCGGGCGACTACACCCAAGGCATCCTGAAAATCCTCATGAACCGCAAGGGACTCATGGAGCACATGGACACCGAGGCCTCCGGCCGCGTCTTCATCCAAGCCACCATCCCGACGCGGGGCCTGATCGGTTTCGAAACCGAGCTCGTCAACCTGACGTCCGGCCACGGCATCATGTCGCACTTGTTCAAGGAATACGCACCGCACGCCGGTGAAATCCAGAACCGCACCACCGGCACGCTCGTCTCCATGGACGCCGGCACCGCCACCCCGTTCTCCCTGCAAACGCTCGAAGACCGCGGCATTCTCTTCGTCGCTCCCGGCGATGCGGTTTACGGCGGCATGCTCGTCGGTGAAAACCCACGCGTGGGCGACCTCCCGGTCAACCCCGTGAAGGAAAAGCACCTCGACAACATGCGTTCGTCCGGCAAGGACAAGACCTCCAAGCTGACCCCGGCGCTGCGCTTCTCGCTCGAGCGCGCCATCGAATACATCGATGCCGACGAACTCGTCGAAGCCACCCCGCTCAACATCCGCCTGCGCAAGCGCATCCTCGACGCCAACGTCCGCAAGCGGGCGCAAAAAGGCACCGAAGACCGCGCCGCCCGCTAACCCGTGGCGGCGGTCTCCAACCGCCAGGCCCCTTCCCAAAAAGCCTCTCGTGCGAACGAGAGGCTTTTTTTGCGTCCCCTTTTCCGCAGGCACCCGGGCATCCGCAGTTTGAATGACATCGATTTGCCGAGCAGAGATGGCGAGAGTGTCCGGTCTCAGGCGGCGTCTTTGGGGAGCACACGAGGAAGTCCGAAACCTCCTGAGCGGATGGCTTTCCAAATAGCCTCAGCCATCCTGACCTCTCCCGGGAAGTTGCCGGTTCGCCGGGAAAACCAATGAACCCGGTCTGGCAGTTTTGATCCGGTGCAATTAGGCCGCGGCCATGCCGCAAATCCAACTTCCCATCTTCCCGTCCGGCAGCACCGCCATCACCAACGAACTCGCCTTCGAACAACGCGATGGCACCGTGTATTAGCTCAACGGCTGTTTCAGAAGCCTCCCGCCAAAAGCAAATTCCTTGGCAATCCACGCCGCGCCAGCCGTTCGCGTCCGGCGTCAACGCCTCCACGGAATCAATCGCCGCCCGGCACCGGCACCGTGTCATCGCCGGTGCCGGGGCTGACATACTCCCAGCGATTCCGCGGGATGAGCGCCGGGACGCTGGCACCCTGGTGCCCTGCGTGATCGGCTGAAATCGCGGACACAAAAAAAAGCCCGGTGTTGCCACCGGGCCATTTGAAAATTTCAGCGGCAACTCAAATGATACCGGCCTTCTTGAGCGTCACGAAAGCACCATTCTTGTTGATGGTCTTCAGCGCGCGGCAGCTCAGCTTGATGCGGATGAACTTGCCGAGCTCGGGCACCCAGATGCGCTTGTTTTGGAGATTCGGGGAAATCGTGCGCTTCACGACCTTGGTGACGTGACGACCGATACCGCCCTTTTTCTTGGCCAAACCTGAACGGTGGATTTTGCCGCCGGAGCGGACGCGGGTTCCTCGAATACTACAGATACGTGCCATAAAAAAATTGGTTGGAGTTGCGGGACGCGGAGAATGGCCACCAGACCCGACCCGTCAAGACGAATTCTGCCAATTTCCGCTTAAAGTTGCTTCAGCCGGTTTTTCCGCAGCAGATTCAGCCAGCGCTCGATGTCCTTGAAAATGACCTCCTTCTTCTCGTCATACATCAGCAAGTGGAAGGCCTGCGGGTAGTCGCGGTAGGTTTTCGAGGCCCCCGGCGGGATCCGGGCGACGAAGCCGCGGACGTCGGAATCATTGTTGAAATAGTCCTTTCCGCCGTGCAGGACGAGGACCGGAGAGCGGAAGGCGGCCGCGCAGGCGTTCATGTTTTCAATCAGCCCGGCAAGCGCACCGATCATCCGCAGCGTGTATTGCTCAACGCTGTAGGGGTTTTTCTTGCTCTGCTCCGCGTGGGTGGTCGTCTGCGTCATTTGCACGTCCTGGCCGCCGGCGAGGGTCGCCAGGGAAATCCGGGCGAGCGGCAGCGTGGTCGCCGCGATTTGCACCAGGCCCGGCGTCCACGCGGGAATGTCGTCGCGGAAGCGGACGATCGGGGAGGACAGGATCAGGCCGTCACAAGGCGGATCGCCGGCGGGTGACTCGCGCCAGGCATGCGCGGCGATGAGCGCGCCCATGCTCTCGCCAAACCACACGATTTTGGCATCCGGATGCTGCTCCTGGACCAGTTGGGTGAAAGCAAACAAATCGCGATACCAGTCCCTCGGATCGCCGATATCGCCGCGCCGCTCGCGAATCGGATCGCTGCCCTGACCGCGGACCTCGTAGGCGTAAAGCCCGGTGGCCGGCTGGTATTGGAGAAGGTGCTTGCCGAGGTTCGCGTAGTCGATGGAAGCCCCGCAAAATCCGTGGATGCCGATGAGCACAACGTCCGGCTCGGTGGCTTCCGAAATCCACTTGCGATAACCGAAGCGATCCACCTTCGTGTCGAGCGCGGACTTGGCTCCCGGCGATTTCTGGTGGTTCACCAGCGTGTATCGGGGAGCGCACGCGACCACGAAAAGCGCCACCACGCAGGCGGCGAGCCTGCTGATTTTCGAAATCGCAAATCGTGGCATGCCGGGAATTTCGCAGAAATCAACGAAAGCGCAATGCCGCATGCTGCCCTGAAAATGCCGCGCCCTCGCAATAAATTGAATTCCCATCAGCCGGATTTCGTATATGCATGCGATCGGTCCAATCCCTTGTTTTCATGAAAAGCCACCTCCCCGTCATCGCCGCGATCCTGTCCACCCCGCTGGCCGCTTCCGCCGCTCCCCGGCTGGTCGTTTCCACGCCGTCGCTGGTCCCGGAATCCCAAATCGACCTCGTCCTCGACTCGCCGGTCATCGTCACTTCCGAACTCGGAAAAACCACCGACAACACCTGGCTTGAAATACAGCCCGCGCTGCCCGGCAAGCTGCTGTGGAAGGCGCAGAACATCGCGCAATTCATCCCCGCGCAAGCTCCGGCGATCGGCGCGACTTACACGTTTTCGATCCCGAAAAACCACACCCATCTTGACCAATCCGCCGTTCCCGCCGGGAAATTCGCCACGCTCGCCAGCGAACCGTTCCGCGTCATCACCGCGAATCCTCCTAACCGCTGGTCGTCGGACTACTCGCCGTCAACCGGCGCGTGGCTGATTGTTTTCAACGACGCCGTCGATCCCGCGGCCGCCGCGGCGTTTGTCTCGTTCAGTTCGAACTCCGGCCAGCGCGTCGCCGCCCGCCTTGAGCGCGCCACCGTCGAGCGCGCCGGTTATTACGCGAACAACCACAAGCCATGGGCGGCGAGATTCCCGAACGCCCCGACTCCGGAAACCACGCCCGAGAGCCCGGCACCCAACATCATCGTCGCCACCCCCGTCTCACCGCTTCCCGTCGGCAAGGGCTGGGAAGTCTCCGTGCTCAAGGGGCTGCCGAACCTATCCGCCAACGCCCGCCTCACCGAAGACAGCGGTTATGAAATCGGCAAAATCGAGCCGTTCAAAATCACCGACATCAAGCCGCGGGTCGTCGCCGACGAGCCCCGCCATATCATCATCCACCTCAACCAGCCCGCCCCGGAAAAGCTGCCTGCGGATTTCCTCGAAACCTGCATCGAGATCTCCCCGCGCCCGGAAAACCTCCAGGCCGAGGCTGACGGACGGGAAATCGAGCTGTCCGGAGATCTCTCGGAAAACGACACCTACACGGTCACCCTGAAGCCTCCGTTCACCTCCAAGGGCGGCCTTGGACTCGCCGGGGCGTTGACCCGGAAAATCACCTTCGAACACCTCGCGCCGCTCGTTGCCTTTCCCTCAGAAGACGTCGGCCAGCTCGCTAACGGCAACCGCAAATACCGGATGCTCACCCTCAATCTCGAAAGCGCCCGCGTCCGCATCAAGAAACTCGCCGGCGCCGACCTCATCCGCGCCTTCCAAGGCTACCGCCATTTCA
>JBFZFJ010000207.1:0-12670 GCA_041306405.1 Verrucomicrobiales bacterium
ACCCCACTGGCGGCATCAAAACCATCGATGGCGCCATCCACATCTCCAACGTCAAAAAAGTGGGCTGAAGCATCCCGCTCCCGCCCGCGCTTAAGCGCAACCCGAACCGCGCTGACCCGCAAAAAACATGAAAGCACCCGCACTCCAACAATACTACCTCGACAAGGTGGTCCCGGCTCTCACCAAGAAGCTCGGCTATACCAACCTCCATCAGGTCCCACGCCTCGAAAAAATCGTGGTCACCTCCTGCATGGGCAAGGCTCCCGACCGCAAGGTCGCCGTCGATGACGCCGTCAACGAGATCCAAAAGATCACCGGCCAACGCCCGTCCATCACGTTCTCGAAGAAGGCCGTCGCCAACTTCAAGCTCCGCGAAGGAGAAGCCCTCGGCGCCCGCGTCACCCTCCGTGGCCCGCGCATGTGGGAATTCCTTCATCGCTTCATCAACGTCACCGCTCCGAACATCCGCGACTTCCGCGGGATTTCCTCGAAGTCGTTCGACGGTCGCGGCAACTACGCCTGCGGCATCAGCGACCAATCCATCTTCCCGGAAATCGAAATCGACCAGATCAAGCGCACCATCGGCTTCGACCTGATCTTCGTCACCTCCGCACCGACCGACGCCGAAGGCCGCGCGCTCCTGATGGAGCTGGGCATGCCTTTCCGCGACATGAAAAAGGCCAACGAGCTCGAGGCCGTCGCTGCCAACTAAACACCGGACCCACACTTTAAAAGGAATCCTATTATGGCAGTTCTCACCGATCCAATTTCCGACTTCCTCACGCGTTTCAAAAACGCCGCCCGCGCTGGCAATGAGGAATTCTCCGCTCCTTACTCCAAGATCAAGGCCGACATCGCCCGCATTCTTCAGGAAGAAGGCTACCTCTGGAACTATGAAGTCGTCACTGGCGAGCGCACCACGCTCAAGGCCAAGCCGAAGTTCATCGACGGCCGCGCGGTCCTCACCGACCTCAAGCGCGTCTCCACTCCCGGCCGCCGCCATTACGTCGGCGCGGGTGAAGTTCCACGCGTCATGTCCGGCCTCGGCATCTCGATCCTTTCCACTTCGAAAGGCGTCATGTCCGGCGGCTCCGCCAAGAAGCAAAACCTCGGCGGCGAGCTCCTCGCCAACGTCTGGTAAACCCTAACTCGTCAAAGGAAAACACTACCATGTCACGAGTCGGACTCAAACCAATCTCTGTCCCCGCGAAGGTCGCCGTCAAACTTGACGGCCGCACGGTGATCGTCGAAGGCCCCAAGGGCAAACTCGACTTCCCGCTTCCCGAAGGCATCTCGCTCACCAGCGAAGACGGCACTGTCGTCGTCTCCCGCGCCACCGAGCTTCGCCAACACAAAGCCCTCCACGGCACCGCCCGCAGCCTCGTTCAGAACATGATCGTCGGCGTGTCGGAAGGTTTCGTGAAGGATCTTGAAATCATCGGCGTCGGTCTCCGCGCCGCAGTCAAGGGCTCGGAACTCGACCTCTCGCTGGGTCGTTCCCACCCGCTGCTTCACCCCATCCCTTCCGGTCTCAACGTCACCGTCGTCGAGAACACGAAGATCAAGGTCGAAGGCATCGACAAGCAGCTCGTCGGTCAGTTCGCTGCCGAAGTCCGCGGCTTCTATCCACCCGAGCCATACAAGGGCAAGGGCGTTCGCTACGTCGGTGAGAAAGTTCGCCGCAAAGAAGGCAAGAGCGTCGGCAAATAATCCATTACCGTCGCCCCACACCTCAACACATTTACGGCACCATGAGCACCATCAATCGCAAGTCGATCCGTCGCAAGATCCACAACCGCATCCGCCGGAAGGTTTCCGGCACTGCCGAACGTCCACGTCTGGCCGTTCACTACTCGAACCAACACATCTACGCCCAAGTCATCGACGACGCGGCCGGCAAGACCCTGGTCTCCGCCTCCACGCTCGACAAGTCTTTCGAAAAGGCCTCCTCGAACGTCGAGAGCGCCCAGAAAGTCGGAGCACTCCTCGCGGAGCGCGCCAAGGGCTCGAACATCAGCGCCGTCGTCTTCGACCGCGGCGGTCACCTCTACCACGGTAAAGTCAAAGCACTCGCTGACGCGGCGCGTGAAGCCGGCCTCCAATTCTAACGCTCTGACCAGACACACATCATGGTAACAATTCCAGAAAACGAAACGCCGGCAACTCCGGCAGCAGCAACTCCAGCACCATTGCCTCTCGGCCCGGTCGCCGGCTCCGGCTATCAGGGCAACCGCGGCCAAGGCGGCGGCTACCAGGGTGGCGGCGGCGGTGGTTATCAAGGCGGTGGCGGCCAGGGCGGTCGCGGTCGCGGCGGCCCGCGTCGTGAAGAGCGCGCTACTCCTACCGACGCCGAAGGCAACGAGCTTTCCGAAAAGGTTGTCTTCATCAACCGATGCGCCAAGGTCGTCAAGGGCGGCCGGCGCTTCAGCTTCTCCGCGCTCGTCGTCACCGGTAACAAGGTCGGCAAGGTCGGACTCGGCTACGGCAAGGCGAACGAAGTGGCGGACGCCATCAAAAAGGCCAGCGAAGGAGCCCGCAAGGTGCTCGTCTCGATGAGCATTGTCGATGGCACCATCCCTCACGAAATCTACGCCGAGTTCGGCGGTGGCAAGGTCCTCCTCAAGCCGGCTTCTCCGGGAACGGGCATCATCGCCGGTGGCGGTGTGCGCGCCGTTTGCGAAGCCGTCGGCATCCGCGACATCCTCGCGAAGTCGATGGGTTCCTCCAACCACGCCAACGTGGTGAAAGCCACCCTCAAGGCACTCTCCCAGCTCCGCACCCGTGACCAGGTTCTCAGTGGACGCGGCAAGAAAAAGCGCGAAAAGGCGATTTGATCGGCCGTTTCCCACTTCATTACCAACGAAACATTTAGATTATGGAACTTCATTCATTCAGCCCGAATCCGGGATCCAAGCACCGGAACAAGCGTCTCGGTTGCGGCGAAAGCTCCGGCCGTGGCAAAACCGCCGGCAAGGGTAACAAGGGCCAGAAGGCCCGCTCCGGAAGCGGCACCCGTGTCGGTTTCGAAGGCGGCCAGATGCCACTTCACCGTCGTCTTCCAAAGCGCGGTTTCAACAACTACGACTTCCGCGACAAGTTCTGCGTCTTCAACGTCGGCGAACTCGACGACCTGTTTGACGCTGGCGCCACCATCGACGAAGCCGCCCTCAAGGGCCAAGGCCTCGTCAACGGCACCTATGACAAGATCAAGGTTCTCGGCGTGGGCGAAATCACCAAGGCGTTCCACCTCGTGGTGAACAATGCCAGTGCTTCCGCTCGTGAAAAGATCGAAAAAGCGGGTGGCACGGTTACCGAGCCAACTGCTTGATCACTTCATTTGATCTCTGATTTCCGATGAGGAAGCGCATCCCGCGCTTCCTCATCGTGTTTATAGCCCAAGCTTCACTCTTCCCACCACTCAGCCATGATTTCTGCGTTTACCAACACTTGGAAAATCCCCGAACTCCGCGACCGGATTCTTTTCACCCTCGCCCTGATCGTCATCATCCGCCTGGGTGTGCACATCACGCTTCCGGGCGTCGATGCCACCGTCATCAAGGCGTGGATGGACAGCATGAAGAATCAGGACCCGGCTTCAGGTGGTGGTATCACCGCCTTGCTCACGGTGTTCTCCGGCGGTGGCCTCCAACAGGCCGGCATCTTGGCGCTGGGAATCATGCCTTACATTTCGGCATCGATCATGGTGCAGCTGATGACCGCGGTCGTGCCGAAGCTTTCACGCCTCGCCCGTGAGGACGGAGGTCGCCAGAAGATCACGCAATACACCCGTTACATCACCATCGGTATCGCGATCGTCCAAGGTTTCTTCGTCGCGAAGTCCCTGACCAATCCCGAAAACATCCCCTACATGAGCGGGATTGAAAAGTTCGGCAACCTGGTGCCCGACCCGTCCTACACTTGGATGGCCCTTACCGTTGTCACCATCGTGGCGGGCACGGTTCTCCTGATGTGGATCGGTGACCAGATCACCGAAAAGGGAATCGGCAACGGCACTTCCATCATCATCACGGTCAACATCATTTCCGCACTGCCGGGAGCGTTGGTCCAGGCATGGAAATTCTTTGTTCCCTCGCAAGGCGCGGTGAATGCTTTCAACGCCATGTGGATGGTGGTCATGATCGGGCTTCTGCTCGTCGTCATCGCCGCGACCATCGCGATCACCCAGGCCCAGCGCCGGATCGCCGTGCAATACGCCAAGCGCGTTGTCGGTCGCAAACAGTTCGGCGGCCAGACTCAGTATCTGCCCCTCAAGGTCAACTACGCCGGCGTCATGCCGATCATCTTCGCCTCCGCGGTGCTTTCGCTTCCTCCTCTGATGCTGCAATGGATTCCCGGAGTCTCCGGCCAGCCATGGGCTGTGAAGCTTTATGGCCAGCTTTCAGAAGGCGGTATGTGGTTCTATATTCTCGGCGGTATCGGGATCTTCCTCTTCTCGTATTTCTGGGTGGCCATGATGTTCCAGCCCTCGCAAATCGCCGAGGATCTCAAACGCAACGGCGGCTACATCCCCGGCATCCGTCCCGGCAAGCCGACCGCCGATTTCCTCGACTTCACCATGACGCGCCTCACCTTCGCCGGCGCGTTCTTCATGGTCGCGTTGTTCGTTCTGCCAGTAATAACGGGCAAGGCCGTCGGCCTTCCACCCGGCTCGCTCGTCCTCCAGTTCTTCGGCGGCACCTCGCTGTTGATCATGGTCGGCGTGGTGCTCGACGTGATGCGCCAGGTTGAAACCCAGCTCCTTCAGAAACACTATGACGGCTTCCTCCGCAAAGGAAAACTCAAGGGCCGCTACGACCGTCTCAGCCAGACCAGCGGCGCGGCTCCCCGCACGGCGATTGTCTATCTGTGGACCGTGATCGGTATCCTTATCGTCGTCGGAAGCGCGGTTCTCATTTACAAAAACGCGCATTGATCGCTCCCGCCGCCAAACCGCTCCGTGTTGTCCTGCTAGGGCCTCCGGCTTCCGGTAAGGGCACTCAGGGAAGACGGCTCGCCGCGAGTCTCGGCCTCGGCTACCTCAGCACCGGGGCCGTGCTCCGGGAGCAAATGGAGATGGGGACCGACTTGGGAAAACAAGCCGAGCCCATCCTCGCCCGCGGGGAATATCTCCCGGACGACTTGATGTGTCCGATCCTCGCCGACTGGCTTTCACGCCAAACCGGCGGCTGGGTGCTCGACGGCTTCCCCCGCAGCATGCCACAGGCGGTTTTCCTCGACGACTGGCTGGCGCGTCACGGATTGAAGCTCGACGCGGCGGTTTCTTTGGAAGTGCCGTTCGACCAGCTTCTCGCCCGCATCCGCAACCGCGTGGAGTGCCCGGAATGCCGCTGGTCCGGCCAGCGCGGCCAGCTAATCCATGACGGCAAGTGTCCGGTTTGCGGGGGTTCCGCAGGCCCGCGCGCCGACGACAGCGAGGAGAATTTCCGCAGCCGCCACGCCGAGTTTGTGAGTCTCACCCAGCCGGTGATCGCGCACTATCGGCAAGCGGGTCTTCTTTCTTCTTGCGATGCGACGGCTCCCGAGGGTGAAGTAGCTGCCCGGCTACTCCAACTTTTCCCGGTCCGTCCCGCTTGAAATCCTCAATTCTCAATTTCTGTTTCAACATCGTGTCCCGCAGAACCCGTATCCCGATCAAGTCGCCGCGTGAAATCGAGTTCATGCGCAAGGCCGGAGCCATCGCCTCCACCATTCTGCAGGCGCTGGCCAAGGAGGTCTCGCCGGGCCGCACTACCGGCGAGATCGACCAGTTGGCCGCGGAAATGATGCGCCAGCACGAATGCAAAAGCGCCTTTCTCGGCTACCGCGGCTTTCCCGGCTACACCTGCATTTCCGTCAACGAGGAAGTCGTCCACGGCATCGGCGGAGCCCGCAGGATTTTGCCCGGCGACATCGTGAAGATCGATGTCGGCATCGTGAAAAGCGGCTTTATCGGCGACAATGCGACCACCGTGGCAGCCGGTGACATCCCGTTGGAAACGAAGCGGCTGCTTGCCGTCACCGAGCAATCCTTATTCGAAGCCATCAGCCACGCGCGCGCCGGTAGAAAGCTCGCCGACCTCTGCGGCTCTGTGGAAGAATTCACCAAGCCGCACGGCTTCACCATCGTCCGCGAGTTCGTGGGTCACGGCGTGGGCCGCCGTCTGCACGAGGAGCCGCAGGTTCCTAACTACCGCCCGCAAGGCAAGTCCCCAACGCTCATGCCCGGCATGACCCTGGCCATCGAGCCGATGGTCAACGCCGGCGTGCCCTCCGTCCGAATTCTCGACGACGGCTGGACGGTCATCACCGAGGACCGCAAGGCCTCCGCCCACTTCGAGCACACCGTCCTGATCACCTCCGGCGATCCGGAGATTCTGACCTGGAGGCCAAGGGAAGCCTTGCCGGAAATGCTGGGTCTGCCAGCTTGGTGAGCCGCGCAAGCCCCCGCTCAGAACGGGCTTTCGTCGTCGTCGAAATCGTCATTGCCACGCAGATCGGCGGCGGACGGTTCGTTGCTGTCAGGAGCCGCGCTCTGGCGGGCGGATGGCTCCCGTGCGCCACCGGATGGCCCCGCCGGTGCCCCGCCGGCCTGGATTTTCCAGCACGCCAGGTTGACGAAGTATTTTCCGTTATACTCGTTGCCGCGGATATCGAAGCTGACTTGCACGTCCTGGCCGAGTTCGAAGGGATCGAGCAGCGGGCACTTGTCCTTCACCACCTCGAACTTGAGATCCTGCGGATACTTGTCTGCCGCGGTGGTGACCACGAACTCGCGTTTCGTAAAGCCACTCGCGAAACTCTGGGTGGTGCCGATCCATTTCAATTTGCCTGCGGTTTCGTACATGACCGGAGTTTCCAAAACCGGGCGGCGATGTCAAACGCGCAAGGTCAGCTTTTGGATTGTCGTCTCGCCAGTGCCCACCCGGCGAACAGCGGGCTGAGGATCAAGGCGGCCGCCATCAACACAGTGCGCCAATCGACCGGCTCGCGTTTCGGGGCGATCTTGGAAGCCTTAGTTAGATTCCCGGAGAGAATCTCGATTTCGGCGGCGTGCGCCTGGCGGAGTGACTTGCGGAAGTCTTCGGTGGCCTGGCGGCGTTTGATGGCTTCGAGGGCGGCGAGGATTTCGGGTTTCGCTTGTTCGAAAGCGCGCGGCTCGGCGGGTTTGCGGGCGGTGACCTCGACGAGATGCCAGCCGAGCGTGGTGCGGACGAGCGTGGGCTGGTTGGTTTCTAGCGAAAAGACAGGCGCGGCGAAATCGGCGGGCAGGCGGTCCCGGGTCATCCAGCCGAGCGCGCCGCCGCTGTCCTTGCTGGCGGGGTCCTCGCTGGTTTCTTTGGCGAGTGTGGCGAAGTCTTTTTTCTTCTCGGTGAGTTCGACGAGCGCGGCATCGAGCTTTTGCTTCGCCTCTTCCGGCGGGTGATCGAGCGTGGGGATGAAAATATGCCGCGCCTCGAGGCGCGCGGGCAGGGCGATGGATTGCTGGTTTGCGTCGAACCATTTGCGGGCCTCCTCGTCGGTGACGTGGATGGCCGGGCCGATGCGCAGGGCGATGAGTTTTTCCTGCCGGATGCGTGCGGCGAGGCGTTCGCGGAGATCCCGCTCGTTGGGAATGCCTTGGGATTTCATCGCGGTTTCGAGCGCGCCCTTGCTCTCGAAACGTCCGACAAGGCGGCGCAGGCGCTCGTTGACTTCCTCGTCGCTGGCGGCGAGTGGCGGGTCGAGCTCCTTGACCTTGAGGCGCAGCAACTCGTGGTCGATGAGTTCATCCAGCGCGGCGGCGCGGATAGTTGCGGGATCTGCGGCGGGATTACCTTCGAGCCAGAGCTTCTCGCTAACAGCGCGATCGAGCTGGCTGCGGGTGATCGGGTGGCCGGCGACGCGGGCGGCGATCTCCGGCTTTGGCGGCCTGTCACCTCCGATGGTTCTGCGGAGCGGCCCGTTGAAAATGAAAAGGTCTGCAACCAGATAGACGAGGACCGCGCCATAGATGGCGAGCCGGAGGGCGGATCTATCAAATGAGGACATGGAAGGTGAGACGGGATTCGGGCTATTTCGTGGTGAATACCCGTGAGGCGGAGAGAGCGAAGTTTTCCGGATCATACATCGACTCGACCTTGGCGGGCGGGGCGGTGGCTTGGCCGGCGAGGGTGCAGCGGGCGAGGTAGGTGAGGGTGTAGGTGCCTTTCCGCCAGACTTCATCGAGGAAAAACGAGGCGCGGTCGCTGCGGAGTTCGGAGTGGCTGACGTTCCAATCGTTCTCGCTGGTGCGGATGCCGGCGGCGGCGCGCTGGGATTTGAAGTCGGTATTGACCGTTTCAAACACGGCGGGCAGCGGGTCCTCGATGACGAGGTAGCGCGTGTTGTCCTTGGGCAGGGTGACGCGGAGCGAGACGCGGACGAGGTCGCCGACCTGCGGTTCTGTCAGAATTTGCGCGGAGCCGTCGGCGTTGACGCGCTCGTAGATCCGGTCGATGGAAAGGCCGTTGGTCGCGACCGGCTGGATCGGCGCGATTTGCGGTTTGGCGGCGATTTTCAGGCGGACGAAGGCGCTTTGGTCGGCGGTGAGGGCGAGCTTGAGATCGGGCGTGAGCTTGAACGAGCGCGCGGCGGCGGGCTGGTCGCGGGTGAGGTAAATCGTTTCCGTGCCGGCGGCGGTCTCGAACGTTAGATTGACGGGCTGGTCGCTGAGATTTTGGTTTCCGGCATATCCGGCCATGGCGACGAGGCTCCAGCCGTTCGCCCAGGTCGTGCGCCAGTGGCCGTAAGGATTGCGCTCGTGGAGCATGCGGTCGAGGGCCTTGGTGGGTTCCGGTCCTTGGGGATCGACGGCCAGCCAGGCGATGAGGTTGTAGGCGTCATCCGCGGACCAAGGCATCCAATCGTCGTTCTTGAGCTTGAAGGCGACTTTGGAGGTCAGGACCGATTTCGCGATGGCGAGATTGGCTGGGTTGCCTTTCTCCTCGGCGGCGATGGCGGTGGCGAGCAGGCAGCGGGCGCTGGGTGTTAGCTCGGCGATGCGGTCGACGAGCGAGTTCCGATAGGCGGGCTGCGGCGATCCGCCGAGCGCGAGGACGAGCAGGGCGCGGGCGTGGGTTTCGAGTGCTTGCGCGGATTTTTCAGCGGCGACGCCGCGCAGGCTTTCGATGAGGTTCTTCTTGAGCGACTCGATGGCGGAGTCCGGGACGTTGGCGCCTTTTTCCGCAGCTAACATCAGGCCCATGCCGGCGTAGGCGGTGGCCCACGGCGCGGCATCGGTGCCGCCGGGCCAATAGCTGAACGCGCCGTCGGGGAGTTGCATCGAGAGCAGCCGGTCGGCTCCGGCCTGGATGGCCGCTTTGACCTTTTTCTCAGGGATTTTCGCGAAGCTCGGGATGACCGGGCTTAGTTCCTTCACGGTGAGCCACGGGATCAGCGAGGAGGTGGATTGCTCGATGCAGCCGTACGGATAGTGAAGGAGGAAATCGACGGAGCCGCCGGCTTCGACGAGCGGGGAGCGGGAGAATTCGAGGTCGATCTCGCCGCTGCCGTCTAGCAATTTCGAGTCGAGCTGGCCGCGGAGGTCCTGCTTCACGCCGGGCTTGTCGAGATTGACGAGCTTCATCTGGCGGAGCAGCGGCATCGGGTATTGGACCGGGAAGCGGGTCTCGACGGCGTCGGACAGGTTGCGTTTCAGGACGGGTGTCAGCTCGCCGCCGCTGAGGGAAACCGGAGTCGCTTGGAAGGTGAGAACGGCTTCCCCGGTGCTTTCGGCACGGGTCGGGAAAATGACGGTGGTCGCCGCGCCGGGGTAGAGCGTGACCGTCTCGGTGGTGGAGCCGGTGGCCACGGTGCAGGGAGTTTCCGGACCGCTGGCGGTGCTGAGTTTAATCTCCCAGGTGCCGGTGAAGGTGGAGGCGTTCTGGACGAGGACCTGCGTGTTGAAGGTGTCCGATTGGTTGGCGAAGCGCGGGGTTTTGGGCTCCAGCATGAGGTCCTTTTTCACCACGATGGACGACTCGGCGTGGCCGAACCTGGCGGCGTCCTGATGGGCGACGGCGATCAGGCGGTAGCGGGTGAGCGTGTCGGGAAGCTTGAAGCTGTGGCTGAATTTTCCCGTGGAATCGGTGACGAGCGCGGGCGCCCAAGTGGCGCAGGGATCGAAGTTTTTCCGCAGGAGATCGGCGAGTTTGCCGAGGTCGCCACCGCCACCGATGAAGAATCCCTTGTTGGAGAAAGATTGTTTTTCCGGGTCTTCGGATATGAAGGTTTGGAAGGACGTGCCGGATTCCACGTCGAGATTGCGGGGCGTGTAAAAGTAGTCCATGGGCTTCGGCGTCTCGTAGCCCATGACGGCGAGCGTGCCTTCGTCTTCGGCGTAAAAGGTGACCTCGGCGCCGGCGGCGGGCTTGCCGTCGGCGAGGGTGATGCTGCCGGTCAGCGTGACTTCGTCGCCGGGGCGGTAGGATGGCGCGGGTGTTTCGAGTTTCACGGCGAGCGTGTCACGGAGGTTTTCCACGATGAGTTCGCAGTAGCCGAGGCGGAGTTGGGGTTCCTTGAGTTCGCGGGCGGATTCCTTCGCGCCCTTGACGATGAGGACGGAGACGAAGGCGTTAGGCGCGTCGTCGGCAGTGAGCGGAACTTCGATGACCGGCATGTCGGCCTTGAGCTGGACGGAGAAGGTGCGGAGGACCTTTTCGCGCTCCACGGTGACGAGGGCGGTGCCTTCGATAGGCGTGAGGACGAGCACGCGCGCGGTCTCGCCGGGCTTGTAGGATTTCTTTTCGGCGACCATTTTCACGCGCAAGCCGTCTTCGTAGAGCCATGGGAATTCATGGGTTCCATAGACATCGAAATAGGTGACGGTGGCGAAGGCGCGGCCGTCCGGGTCGGTGCCGCGGAGGGTGAGGAAATGGCGGCCGTTGGACTTGGGCGTGACGGTTAGGACGGTGCCTTGCCCGGCGGAGGCGGCGGGGTCGATGGCGAGTTCGGTGGTGGAGATGGTTTCCTCCTCGACGTTGTTTCGCGTGGTCGTCGCGCCGGAATCCATGCGGGATTTCACCGCGGAATTCACCTCGCGGGTGAGCGTGGCGGTGACTTTCACGGCTCCGGGAAAGGGCTCGCCGTTAGAATCGGTGGCGACGATTTTCAAGGGCACGGCGTCGCCCGCGCGGACGAGGCTGTCGATTCTGGAAACGCCGACGTAAACGGTCGCGGGATGCACTGTGGTGGCGGCGGCGGAGGTCAGGGTCTGGTTGTTGGCATCGGTGACCTCGGAGGAAATGACGACTTCGCGGGAGGTGGGGAATTCCGCCTGCGGGATGGCGACGGATAGAGTGGCCTTGCCGTCGGCGGAGAGCAGGGCCTCGCCTTGGACCTGGGTGGTTTGGGTCTCGGCTTCGTCGTCATCGCGGTAGCCGAAGTAGTGATACCAGTAGGCCCAGTCGTTGGTGCGGTGATTGCCGAAGAGGAAGTCCCGGAAGCGTTCGGGGTAGGGGTTTTGCGCGGTGACGCGGCTGAAATATTTCACCTTGCCGGCGGCGACGGGCTGGCCTTGGTAATATTTTGCGGTGAGGTCCACGGAAATGTTAGTCGCGCCGGGCGCGGGCGTGGCCACGGTTTGTCCGACCTCGAAGGCGTTGCGGCGGAATTCCTCGACGCGCAGGGGAAGCTCGAAGCGGGCGCTGGCGAGGAGGGATTCTTGTTTTTGCCACTGGTCTTCGAGCCCCGCGGCTTCGGCGAGTTCCTCGGGGTATTCGAGGCGGATCAGGTGGGTGCCGGTTTTTCCGGCCGGCAGGGAGTAGGTGAAATCGAAGGAGCCGTTTTCCGAGATTGTGACCGGGCGGGTGTGAATTTCCTTTTCGGTGGGATCGATGATGACGACGCGGGCCGGGCCGGGTTTCGCGGGCTCGATGGCGTTGACGCGCTGGGTGCGGACGATGCCCTTCATGCGGACGGTTTCGCCGGGGCGGTAAAGCGAGCGGTCGGTGAAGAGGAACGCCTTGCGCGGTGCTTCGGCGGGTTTGTTCCACGAATAGCGGACCGGGAAATGCCAGAGGCCGACGGTGTCGAGCGAGGAGTCAAACGCGGTTAGATAGCTGTCCGCGCCGAGCGAGGCGTGGAGGTGGCGGAGCGCCTCGGAGCGGGGAATGGTGGCGAGCCCGGAAGCGTCGGTGGTGGCGGACTGGAGCGCGACGGCGTCCTCGCCGTAAAGTTGGAGTTTCACGCCGGGAAGAGGCGCGCCGGTGTCGCAGGAAAAGGCGTAGATCATGGCTTCGTGCGGGGTCAGCTTCCAAGCGAGGCCGATGTCGGTGAGCTGGAGGATCGCCTGCGTGGTCGGGCGGTTCTCGGCGTCGCAATTCGCGTGGCATTTTCCCGAGGCCTCGACGAAAAGCACGCCGTAGCGCGTGCCTTTGGGGAGAACCTCGTCCCAGTCGAGGGTGATGATCTTGGTGGTGTCGATGGGGTTGCCGAGGGGGATTTCCAGATCCGCGACGGGCGTGCCGACGATCAACGGATAGGGAACGGGGGCGGTGGGGCGGATCGGCTCGTTGTTAGGTCCGTTGCCGGTGAAATGGCGGTAGCCTTGGAAGGCGCGGATGAGGTCGGCGCCGGCGAGTTTCTTGATGCGGACGCGGGCGCTTTCGAGATTGAGGGTGAGCATCCGGTATTTGCGGTTGCCGTTAGCGAG
>JBFZFJ010000208.1:0-3535 GCA_041306405.1 Verrucomicrobiales bacterium
TTTCCCAATGACCTCCGATGCATTCTTCATGGTTTGAGATGATTTGTTCCGGGACCAAGAGTCAATCCACCAATCCCGGCAGCCAGAATGATTATTTGTCTGTCACTTTGTAACGTGGCGGCTCAATGGAAAGAGGAGTTGAAATGACCTCTGATCGAGCCTAGATTCCTTGGATGTCATGAACGCGGAGATTCCAAATTCCGGGATCGCAACTGGCTCGCCTTCCGCGCTGGTCGGGCTGGGTTTGATAGGTGCCGGAGGATTCGGGCGATTTTGTCTGGATCAATACCGGGGGTTGGAAGGTGTCCGGGCAGTGGCGGTGGCGGATGTGGTGGATGAGGCGGCGGCAGCCGCTGCGGAGGAGTTCGGCATTTCCCATGTGTCCACGCCGGAGGAGCTGATTCAGCGGCAGGAGGTGGACATCATTCACATCGCCACGCCACCGTCCACGCACATGGAGCTGGCGGTGGCCGCGCTGAATGCGGGCAAGCACGTGCTGACGGAGAAGCCGCTCGCGACGCGGCTGGAGGATGGCCGGGCAATGCTGGAGGCGGCGTCCGCAAACGAACGGGTCCTCGGGGTGAACCTGATCATGCGCTACAACCCGCTGTGCCAGTGTGCCCGCAAGATCCTCGAGCAGGGGTTGCTGGGACCGCCGATCCATGCGTTTCACGAAAACTATGCGAGTGATGATACTCTTCCGCCGGAGCATTGGTTCTGGAACCTGAAGACGAGCGGGGGAATCTTCATCGAGCACGTGGTTCATTTTTTTGATTTGTTCGAAATGTTCTTCGGCGAGGGCGAGGTGGTGTCCGCTCAGGAAGGAGTCCGCCCTGGCGGCACGGGGGCTGCCGAAGTGATCGAGCAGGTCCAGTGCGCGGTCCGCTACGGGGACGGGGTGCTCGCCAATTTCTATCATGGATTCCACCAGTGCGGGCAGTTGGACAGGCAGGAAATCCGGATCGTCTGCGAGCGCGGCGACATCCGGTTGTTCGGCTGGGTTCCCACGAGCCTGGTGGTCAACGCGATCGCCTCCACCGATGAACGCGAGATGCTGGAGGATCTGATCCCAAACGTCGAGACCACCACGTTTGAGATGCTATGGAATGAACACACGATCACGAATCGGCATGGTTCGCACGAGGTGGACGGGATTTTCCGTCTCCACGGTGACTTGGAAATGGAGAAACGGGAAGTCTATGGATTCGTGCTTCGTGAATTGCTGAAGGATCAGATCGCCTCGATCCGGGATCCCGCCCACATCAGGATCGTTGATCAAGGAAATGGATACCGGTCGTTGGCAATGGCAGTGGCTGCCGACCGGAAAGCTCGACAGTCCCGCCTGGAGACGGCGCGATGAAACGCACACCATCTCTACCGACCCCACTGATAAAGTTCTCCGCTCGATGGGAATGGCTCTCCAATACGCTGCAACTGGTAGCCGAATTCCTGTTATTTGGTAATGCCGCTGAGGCAGACCCCGAGGCATCCTGTAGCGGCGGCCTGCGACCGTGGATGCCGTTGAGATGAGAACTGAAGCAACCGACCCGCGATTCCACCAAAAATCCGCCTTCTTCGTCATCTCAATCAAAATGGTGCTTGATGTTGGTTAGTAGGACCCCGCCGAGTCGGGGCAGAGGAAGCGGAGGAAGTTGCGGACGGCGGCGACGACGTTGGGGCGGAGCGGGCCGAGGGCGGGGCGGAGCGGGCGCCGGTATGGGATTTAATGGGCTGGGGGAACGTGGGTTGGCTCACGGCAATCTCTATTACGTCCCGGAAATATCCGCCGCGATCACGCTACCCCCACCGCGTGTAAGGCAGCGCCGCCAGGCAGGAGTTGAAATAGCGCGCATCCGACGAAACCTCCGCCCCCGCCCACGGTGGCAGTTCGGGGCAAATCGACTCGTCGTCGAGCTCGACCTCCGCGATGACAAGGCCTTCGTTATCACCGTGGAAAACATCGATTTCCCAGAGATGTCCGCCGTAGGAAACCTCGTGCCGCGTCTTGTCGATCACCGAGGGCAGGCACATTTTCAACAGCACCTGCGCATCATCCGCCGGAATCACGTATTCAAACTCCGCCCGCGTGATGCCCTCGGTGCGGCCCTTGATCGTGAGCCACGCGTTCTCCCCGGCGAGCCGCACCCGCACCGTGCGATCCGGATCTAGCGAGAGATAGCCTTGGGCGATCCTCACGCCGGCAGTCCCGTCGCGCCACGAATCATCCGCGACCAGGAATTTGCGCTCGATTTCAGCAGCCACGGTGGAAATCGCAGGTCAGGGATTCTTGGCGGCGGGATCGGTGATCGACGCCCAATCCACTGCTCCGTGATCGAGCCGCTGGACCTCGCTGGCGTATACGGCATCCTCGTTTTTCGGGTCCAGCTCGGCGGAGAGCTGGATGAAAAACCGCGCCAGCCGCTGGTTTTCCTCACCGCCTTGTTTCAGAAGCAGCTGCCCGCGGGTCAGGATCAGCCGCGCCAACACCGGCTGGCTGTAACTGCTCTCGACGACTTCAGGCAGAATCCCCTTGGAAAGCTGAAAATTCACCACCACCGCCCGTTTGTTGCGCGGCGAAAGCTGGAGCGCCAGCGCGAGCAACCGCCGCGCGTCCGTCAGCGACGCGGGCGATGCCTTGGCCGCCGCCACCTGGTTGGAAGCCAACGTCGCGAGATTCGTGGCGTATTCCTCCCGTTCGGAATCGAGCATCCCGAGATCCGCCGTGAACACGCTGGCCACGACTTTGGGCGCGTCCCAAGCGAACGACCTCTTCGGGTCCTCCGCGCCGAGAAACGAAGCCGTCGCACAAAAAACTGCCGCTACTTGCCAAAAACGCATCATCGGGCGTAAGGATGGGAAAAGTCCGATTGTTGGCAAGTGGCAATTCCCGAATCAGCTCCTGACAAATCCCAGCTCCGCAACACCATGCGGCGGCTCTTGCGCGAACAGCAACCCGCTTCCGACAAAGCCTGCGCGGCCTTGCAAACCTGGCTGCTCGCCCACCCCGCGCTCCGCACCATCGCCGTCTATTCGCCACTCCCCGGCGAGGTCGATCTATCGCCCACCCTCCTGCGGCGCGCCCAAACCCGCTGGGTCTTCCCGAAAATCCGCGGCACCGACCTCACCTTCCACACCGGAGCGAATCTCGTTTCCGGCGCATTCGGCATCCTCGAACCCGCCGCCAGCTCGCCCGAAGTCGCGTTGGCTGAAATCGACGCATTCATCTGCCCCGGCCTCGCCTTCGACTCGCGCGGCGGCCGCCTCGGCCGCGGCCGCGGATTCTACGACCGGATGCTCGCCAACGCCCGCCCCGACGCAATCAAACTGGGAATCTGCTTCGAAATCCAGTTAGTAACCGACACTTTCCCCGAACCCCACGACGTCCTGATGGACCACGTCATTTCGGGCTGAGGAAACCTGAGCTCAAGCCCAGTTCGGCACGTCCAGCCGGAACTCCGGAATCCGCGCGAAGATCCAATCGCCCCCGGCGGTTTCGCCGAAAAACGCGCCGGAAACCCGCGCCCCGCGACCGACC
>JBFZFJ010000209.1:0-7191 GCA_041306405.1 Verrucomicrobiales bacterium
GTCATGATGACCACCACCGCCGTCGACCTGACCGCGGAGGAATGGAACGTGCTGCTGGCGCTCAAGGAAGAGCTCACGCTCGATGAGATTTCAGAAAACCCGTGGGACAAGCGCGCGGAAATCGCCGGCGTCTCGCTCGACCGCTTTTGTGAAGTCGCCGAAACACTGAACGCGAAAAAGGTCATCGGCCGCTTCTCCACCTTCCTCGAACACGTCAAACCGTCCGCCACCGGCGAGCGCGTCACCCGCTTCAACGGGCTGTTCCATTGGGCGGTGCCGAAAGGCCGCGAAATCGAAGGCGGCGCGGAAGTCGGCCGCCATTTCTGCATGACCCACTGCTACTGGCGCGAGGGCGGCCCGCAGTTCGGCGACGTCAACATCATGGGCGTCGTCCACGGCACCGAAAAATCCCGCGTGCTGGAGCACAAGGCCGCCATCGACCGCCACCTCGAAGCTGTCGGCATCCCCGTTTCCTACACCAACGTCTTCTGGGGCGGCCGCTCGGAAATCAAACCCTCCGAAATCTCGCCGAAGGTTTACCACGAGTGGCACGCGAAGCACGCGGAGTGAGCAAATTCCCAAGATTTTCGTTTGATCCCTGCGGGGATCATGATGCAATTTCGTAAACCCATGCAGGCAACAATCCTACCCCCGCGAAATCCCGCCCTCTGCGCCCCGATCACGTCCAACCGAGATCTTGGCGCGTGTCTCATCGCCAACCTTCCCATGAAGGATCTGCTCGAAGCGGACCTCCGGGCGGCGGGTCTGCAACTCGTAGAACCCCGGGATGTCGGCGAACACACCCTCAGAATCCCGATTGATAACTGGCTCGATGTGAACGCACTGATGACTTTGGGCAGCAACCAGCTCAGTGCGCGCCTCATCGATGTCGATGGCAACATTCTCGCTTGGAAAGGCGCCGAACGCCCCGAAAACTGCGCCGATAAAATCGTCACCGAAGCGAATTGTTTTGCCGTCCTCTATCCATGGGATCTGCTGCGGATGAACGAGGAAGTGCTCGCCCTGATGGACGAAACCTCGCTGCTCGGCGACGTCAGCCCGCTCGCAAGCCTGAGCGGCTGCATCCGCCTCGCCAACGGCTCGCGCATCCTCCCCGGCACGGTCATCGAAGGCCCCGTCGTCATCGGCCCGAACAGCCAGATCGGGCCGAACGCCTACATCCGCGGCGCCACCAGCATCGGCGCTAACTGCTACGTCGGAAACGGCGCCGAGGTGAAGAACTCGATCATTTATAACAACACCTACATCTCCCGGCAGTGCTACGTCGGCGACTCCATCATCGGCACCCACGTGACCCTCGGCGCGGGAACCTGCACCGAGAACCACCGCCACGACGGCCGCCACCACGTCTCGATGATTCAGGGGAAACCCGTCGACACCGGCCGCCTCAAGCTCGGCGCGATCCTCGGCGACGGCGTCCGCACCGGGGTCAACACCTCCCTCGAAGCCGGCGTGAAAATCGGCATCGCCCGCACCACGCAGGCCGGCAGTTACATCAGCAAGGATCTTTTGTGACCAAATCGTCACAATCGATGGGTTCGTGACCTCGCCGCCAGCACGCTAGTTTATTCCTGCAATGCATCGAATTCTAATCGTTGAGGACGAACGCGACATCGCCGACCTGATCGGCTTCAACCTCCAGCGCGCAGGCTATGAAATTCTCAAGGCCCATGACGGCATCGAAGGAACTGAGCTAGCCCTCCGCGAGCGGCCGGATTTGATCCTCCTCGACCTCATGCTGCCCGGCCGCGATGGCTACGCGGTTTTCCGCGAACTCCGCCGCGACCCGCGCACCGCCAACACCCCGGTCATCATGCTCACCGCGCGGGCGCAGACCGAGGACCGCATCCAGGGACTCGAAGCCGGCGCCGACGACTACCTGACCAAACCCTTCAGCCCGAAGGAACTCATGCTGCGCGTCCAAGCCATCCTCAAACGTGTGGACGCCCCCCCCGGCTCGGTGGATTTCAGCTACGGCCCGTTTCGCTTCGACAAAAACTCGTTGAAATTCTATCTGGAAAACGAGCCCGCCGAGCTGACTTCCACCGAGTTCAAACTGCTGTTATTTCTCTGCGAGCGCCCCGGCAAGGCGCAGGACCGCAACGACCTCCTCCGCAGCGTCTGGGGCTACAGCGACGCGGCCCACAGCCGCACACTCGACACCCACATGAAGCGGCTCCGCCAAAAACTCGGTCCTCACGGGGCTTGGGTTGAAACCGTGCGCGGTATCGGCTATTGCGTGGCGAAAGCCATCGCATGATCACTGAAATCTCCATCTTCGCCACGGTAGCGGCGCTCGCCGCGCTGGCCATCCTCGCCCTGCGCCACCGCAGTTCGCGCAGGCAGTCCGAAGCGGAAGTCAACGACTGGAAGCTCCGCCTCGAACTCGATCTCCAACAAGCACGCGATGAACGCAACCGCCTCCTCGACGCCCTCGGCGACGCCTTCGTGCTCGTCGATTCGGATGCCAACATCCGCTTCGCCAACGAAGCCGCGCGCGCCCTCTTCGGCGCCCGCGAGCTCCTCAACCGTCCTGTTAGCGAGGCCTTCCTCGACCCCCGCCTCGCCGATGCCCTGCTCCGTTGCCTTGCCACCGGCGAGCCCGTCCAATCCCGCGTCGTCCTTCCCCAACAGACCTCCCCGCGCGGCGACCTCGAAAACCGCGGCGTCAACGCCTGGATCATCGACGCCGCCCAACTCTCCAACCCGCCCGGCGGTTCCCCAACCACCCGTGTCATCATCCGCGACGTGACTGCCGAACACCAACTCGAACAAGTCCGCAAGGATTTCGTCGCCAACGCCTCCCACGAGCTCCGCACGCCGCTGGCCATCATCAACGGTTATCTGGAAAACCTGCTCGACGACGACATGATCGAAGAGCCCGAAATGGCCCGCCGGTTTCTAACGATCATGCGCAAACACGCGGACCGCATCTCGCACATCGTCGAGGACATGCTGGTCATTTCACGCCTCGAGTCCGGCGAGGCGAACGCGCTTAAAATCGAACCATTCCGTTTCGGCTCCTGCATCAAGGACGTCCTCGAGCGCCTCGAATCCGTCATTCAAAATCAAAACGCCGCGATCACGGTCACCTTGCCGGATCCGGAACTCGTCATCCACGGCGACCGCTTTTATTGGACGCAGGTGCTTTTCAACCTCGTCGAAAACGCGCTCAAACAAAATCCCCACAGCGGACTGCGCGTCGAAGTCGGTTGCGAACCGGCCGGCGACGCCATCCACATCTGGGTTTCCGACAACGGCGTCGGCATTCCCAGCGCGGATCTGCCACACATTTTCCGGCGCTTCTTCCGGGTGGAAAAACATCACTCGCAGCAGGAAATCAAAGGCACCGGCCTCGGCCTCTCCATCGTCAAGCGCGCCATCGAGGCCCACGGCGGCACCATCGGCGTCACCTCGGTGCCCGGCAGCGAGACCAAATTCCTCATCACCGTGCCCAAGGCGCGGGGTTAGAGACGCGATCCAATCGGGTCGGCCCGCGTGATTTTCGGAAATTTGCCGTGCGACCGCCGGAAAAATCCGCGTAAATCCTCGCGGACGCGGGTTTTGAGCCTGTCCACCCCACCCCATTTCCCAAATGTCTTCCGCTTCCATCCAGATCATTCATAAGGAGCGCCTTCCCGCGACGGGCATTCTGGTCATTCCCGGCCGGCTTGATTTCGAGCTCCTGCTCTCTTTCGAGAAACTCTTCGCCGGGCGCAAAATCACCTGGCTCGTCGAGGAAACCGCCCACTACGACCCCGCCCTCCGCAGCCACCTGCAGAAATCCGGCTCCGGCGCGATGTTCGCCGCCGACGACGCCGCGCCCGAAGCCGCCGGAACCCAGCTCAAACCGTACCTCGCCGACGGCGGCGTCCTGATATTCGTCCCCGGCCGCGCCACCACCCGCAACGCCACCGCCTGCCACATCCCGGCAGCCCACTTGCAGGCCCTCTGCGCGTTCGGCCTGCCGATCCTGCCGGTCGCCATCGACTTCCCGCGCGAGTCCGGCCTTTGCATCGAGCGCAAGTCGTCGCTCCCGTCCGCGGTCGTCGCCATCGGAAAGCCCGTCGCCGCCGAGAGCGCGGGCATCGCCGCCTATCAACAAGCGCTGTTGGAAGCGGGCGAGGAAGCCTACAGCAGCCGCTCGCTCTTCAAAGGCTCGCTGGCGATGGCGCTCCTCGAAGGGCTCAAAAAACACGGCTCCAAACACCGGATTCTCGATGGCTCGGACGACTCGGAAGTTAGATTCGACAAGGTCCTCGCCGCCGCCATCGCCCTTTCGAAATTCATCCGCAAGGAAACCGACAAGCCGCGCGTCGCCATCGTCCTGCCACCCGGCAAGGGCGGACTCGTCGCCAACCTCGCCGTCCTCTTCGCCGGAAAAATCCCGGTGAACCTCAATTTCACCGCCGGCCACGAAGCCATCAAGTCCTGCATCCGTCAGGCCGATGTCGATCGCTTCATCACCGCCGACCCGTTCGTCCGCAAGGTCTCGTCATTTCCATGGCCGCCTAACCGCGACCTGATATTCATCGAGCGCGTCCTTCCCACGCTCAAGAAGAAGATCGTCACCTGGGCCTTCGTTTCCAAAATCCTGCCCGCCAAAGTCCTCGGCCTGCTGCTTGGCCTGAACCAGCGCCGCGGGGACGACGAGGCCACGCTGCTGTTCACCTCCGGGTCCTCCGGCGAGCCCAAGGGCGTCGCCCTGAGCCACCGCAACATCCTGGCCAATGTCTGCCAGTTCGGCACTCGCCTCGACCTCCCGAAAAACTCCGCCATCCTCGGCTGCCTGCCGTTGTTCCACTCGTTCGGCTGCACCGTCACCCTCTGGTTCCCCGTCATCGAGGGCGTCAACCTCGTCACCTATCCGAGCCCGCTGGAAACCAAGCGCCTCGCCGAGCTCATCGCCCTCCATCAGGTCAACATCTTCCTCTCCACCCCCACTTTCCTGCGCGGCTACATGAAGCGCATCGACCCCGCCCAGCTCTCCTCGCTCAAGCTAATCGTCACCGGCGCGGAGAAACTCCCGCAGTCGCTCGCCGCCGCCTTCGAGGAGAAATTCGGCATCCGCCCGCAGGAAGGCTACGGCCTGACGGAGACATCCCCGGCCACCAACGTCAACCTGCCAGATCCCCTGCCGCAGCGCGATTCCACCGCCCTCCCCTCCTCCCGCAACGGCTCCGTCGGCCAGATGCTGCCGGGCCTCGCCATCAAAATCACCGACCCGGTCACCGACCGGGAAATCCCTGTCAACCGCCAGGGCATCATCTGGTTCAAAGGCGCTAACGTGTTCTCGGGTTATCTCGGCGACCCGAAAAAAACCGCCGAGGTCCTCACGCCCGACGGCTGGTTCCGCACCGGCGACGTCGGCCGCGTCGATGACGACGGGTTCCTCTACATCGAGGGCCGCATCTCCCGTTTCTCCAAGATCGCCGGTGAAATGGTCCCCCACGAAACCGTCGAAGCCGCCGTCAACAAAGTCCTCGGCCTCGACTCCGAAGCCGAGCGACGCATCGCCGTCGTCGGCGTGCCCGACGAACAGAAAGGCGAGGCGATCCTGCTCCTCTCCACCATCGCCGGACCCGCGCTCGAACAGGAATGCATCGACCTCCGCTACAAGCTCCTCGACGAGGGTCTCTCCTCGCTCTGGTGCCCCAAGCGCATCATCCCCGTCACCGAGATCCCCGTCCTCGCCTCCGGCAAACTCGACATCAAATCCTGCGAGAACCTCGCGAAACAGCATGCTTGAAACGGCTGCCCCTCCTTTTTCATCGATCAAAATTCTTCATGCAAAACCGCATCGACTCCACCTTCGCCCGCCTCCGCGAGACCCAACAGAAAGCCTTCGTCGCCTACGTCGCCGCCGGTGACCCGGACTTCGACACCTCGCTTGAAATCATCAAGTCCCTCGCCGACGCCGGTGCCGACATCATCGAGCTCGGCCTGCCGTTCTCAGATCCGTTAGCAGACGGCATCGTCAACCAGATGGCCGCCGAGCGCGCGCTCAAGTCCGGCATGAGCACCGCCCGCTCCATCGAGCTGATCCGCCGCTTCCGCGAGACGCACCAGACGCCCATCGTCCTCTTCACCTATCTGAATCCCATTTTCACCTACGGCTTCGAAGCCTTCCACCACGACGCCGCCGCCGCCGGGGCAGACGGCATTCTCCTGCTCGACCTCCCGCCCGACGAGGCCGCGCTCAACAAGGACCTCGCCATCGGCGCGGGCCTCAAGCACATCCGCCTGATCGCCCCGACCACCCCGCCGCAGCGCGTGAAGATCCTCGCGCAGTCGTCGGAAGGCTTCATCTATCTTCTATCACGCACCGGCGTCACCGGCTCCCACGGCGCGCCCTCCGCCAACATCGGCGCGCAGGTCGCCGCCATCCGCGAGTTCACCGACACCCCGGTCTGCGTCGGCTTCGGCATCACCACTCCGGAGCAAGCCGCGGAAGTCGCGAAAGCCGCCGACGGCGTGATCGTAGGCTCCGCCATCGTCAAACAAGTCGAGCTCCATCCCGACAACGCCGCGCAGGCCGTCCGCGATTTCACCGCCCCGCTCATCGCCGCCGCCAAAGGTGTTGAGGCCGTCTCAGCCGGATCCCCCGACTGAGACAGTCGGGGGACGTTGCAAGATCCTTCTGGCAGTCCGCGCGGCCTGTTAGCCACGGGCACGGAGCGACGCGACAGAAGATCAGTTCTCCACGCCCTGGACGCGGAAGAACAGCTTGCAGCCGCTGGCCGTGGTGGTCACCAGCGCGCCGTTGCCGGCGGTGGGCGAGGTTCCGAAGGGGAACTCGTGGAGGTTGGTGAAGCCGTCGCCATCCGCGTCGTCGGTGCCGAGGTTGATTTTCGCGGTGCTGGTGACGTCGAGGGTGCCCGCGGTGTCGGTGAAGGTGGCGGCATCGAGGGTGGCGACGCCACCGGGCTTGGCCTCGATGTAATTGCGGGCGATGGCTCCGCGGATGGGGTGAGTGACCTTGCCCTCGACGGTCAGAGGCTTGTCGCAGATGCTGAGCACGCCAGCGGAAGCTGAGGATTTCATAACGCCTGCCGAAGCGTGTGTTGATGGGTTGGGTGGGAGCGGCCCACGGCGGGTCGGCGGCATCCAGATATTCGGGAACGCGCTGGACGACCGCCTCGCACCACGCGGTCACCTTGGTCCCGTTAG
>JBFZFJ010000210.1:0-6640 GCA_041306405.1 Verrucomicrobiales bacterium
CCCGCCTCCACCGCCAGCGTCACCGAGGACGGCGCGGACTGATGCAGGAAATCCGCGTCATGGCCGACCGAGAATTCCTCATCCTCGATGTGCCGGAGCAGCGCCTCGATTTTCTCCATCCTGAGGGAGTCGGGCTCTCCCCGCCGCCGGGATTCCTCGAAGTTCCGTTTGAGCGCGTTTTCCTCGATCCGCAAGACGTCCAGCCGCCGCCGGAGTTCGTGGCCCGCGGGCTGGCCGATCTCCCCGACTTCCTGTTCGAGTCTCTCAAGCTTGGCTTCTGCTTCCAAAATCTTCTCCGCAAGCAGCGACGGATCTTCCCGGGTGGTTTTCATGGTGCATGGTGGATTGTTATTCCACCTGGCAAGCTACCCGTTGCGGCCATGCCCCGCAAGGGGTTTTCCCACGCGTTCCCGTGGCCTCAGAGGCCCTTGACGGCGCGGCCTTTCTGAATGAATTCCTCGCGCAGGCGGTCCTTTTCGGGTCCGCCAATGTCCTGCAGGGTGAGGTTCTTGTCATGTTCCACCGAGTAGGCGAAGCGCAGGGTGGTGGCCGAGGGGCCGGCACCGGGCTTGATTTCCATGTCCCACATCAGCAGGCCTTTCGGTTTGTCGAAGCGCTGATAGTCGGCGTCCTGGCTCAAGGGAACGGAGCTCTCGCCGATGGCCACCCGCAACGTGTCGGTGTCTCCGGTGTGGGGCGTGCGGTCGCGCAGGATCAAACGCGCGGGGGCTTGTTTGAAATTGTCGACCACGATTTCATAAGTGAAGGAAACCTGGCGGTTGCCGCCTTGCACCACTTCCGAGCGATCCACCAGCGAGCGCCGCGCGCGCAACTGGCTGTCCACCCCGAAGCTGATGGCGAATCCCTGGCCGGAGGCGATCGTAGGAATGTCCGTCCGGCCGGTGAACTCACCGTCGAGAAACACGTTCACCTTGCCGCCTAGCAAATCGCGCCCGGTATTGTTGTCGAGCGAGGCCTCGCGAAACACGCTGGCGGTGAGCACCGGCGTCGAGACATGATAGAACTTCGATTTCATGCGGCCTGAGAGGACGGGCACCATTTGGGCGTCGCGGCGGCTTTGCAGGCTGACCGGGCGTTCGATGGAATACACCACGCTGCCTTGTTCCGACTTGCCGCTTTCCAAGGCGCGCAGGTTGCCGATGCGCTCGGTCAGTTCCATCAGCTGCACGCTCGCGGCGGACTCGTTGGCGGAGAAATTCGCCTTCAGCATCTCGTCGATCGAGTTGCCGCGGAACTGACGTGCCAGCGCCTCCTGCCGGAGCGTGAGCGCCTGCGAGTATTTCGATTGCGCGGCGGACTGGCTTTGCGGTTGCTGGGCGGCGCTCTCCTGGACGCGGACAAACAAGGGCGAAAGCTGCGGGTTGTAGGCGCCCACCGATGGAGACGCCGTGGAAAGCGCCAGTTTCACGTTCGTCCAATCCTCGCCGCTGACCTGATGGACGATGGCGTTGAACTCCATCGAGACCTCGCCCTTGGCGGTCTCCCCGCGGAAGTTATAGGACGGGCTCCAGCCGCAATCGTTGACAAGATAGTTCAGCTTCAGCGAGGCGGGGCCGGCGGCGGTTTTCTGCAGATAGACCACCGCCTCGTAGATCACCGGCGGTCCGGCGGCGAGGGTCTTGCGCTGGTCTTCCAAGATCTTGAGCTGATCGGCGATCTCCTCGATTTCAAGGTCCAGCTTCATGATTTCCTGGGACGCCTTCTCATACTCCTCGAAATGGAGTTGGGTTAGTTTTTTGAGTTCCTCCGCCTGGAGCACGCCGTGGGTCATTTCCTGCTGGGCGGCGGGGGCCACGAAGTTGGATCCCAGTTTTTTGAGAAACTCCTGGCGGATGCGGCGCAGGGCGATCTCGTTGCTGTTCACCGTGGATTTGCGTTTCAAATCCTTGATCGCCTGCTCCAACTTGGCCACCTCGCTTTGTGCCTGGGCGGCTTTGTCAGGGGTTTTGGTGCGAAACGCCACCGAGCGGATCTCGACGCCTTTGGCTTGATCCGCATAGACCGAATTCGAATCCGTGGCGGACGGCAGTCCGGAAACCACCACCTCCATCGGAGCCTGGGGACTGTCGGGAATATCAACTACCCTGGAAACCAATGCGGAACCTTGATAGACGGTGACCTCCGAGATTTTGCCGGAAAGAACCGCCGGCGTCTGGGCGTTGGCCAGACAAGTCGCATAAGCTCCAGTGATGATGAGACGGCGCAACGGTTTTGTCTTCATGGCAGTGAATGCTGGGAATTTGCTTTTGGGGGGGAGGCCTTGAAACAGCCGTGTGGCCGAGGCCTCTGTCAGGTTCTATTGTCTATTGGGTGTGAGCCTAGCTTCGCCGTCCGCGTTGCCAAGATTTTTCGTGGGCTTGCGGTGGCGGGCGGGCGCGCTAGGCTTCGGGAAATGAGTCGGCGATCGAGAAGACGGAGTGGGGCGGGCGAGCGCCGGTGGCTGGGCAGGGCGGCGGTCTGGCTGCTGGTGCTCGCAGTGCTCGGCCTGGGCGCGGGCTACGGACTGCTGCGGCGCTACCTGCACAGCGACGCGTTCCGGATGTTTCTATCCGCCGAGGCCGGCAAGGCCGCGGGCGTGACCGGCGAGTTCGCGCCTTTCGACTGGAAGGGCCTGGCGGTCGATACGGAATCCTTCGAGGCGCGGGGCGCGGGTCCGGTCACCGGATTGCGGGCGGACGGCTTGCACACCGAGATCGGGCTCGGCGGCGTGCGGCGCGGGGTTTGGGAAATCCTCGGATCCAACGTGCGGCGTCTGGAGGTTTCCGTCGATGCGAGGAAGCAGCCGGATGAAACCCCGCCGCCGCGGACCGGGCCGGGCGCGGTGACCAAAGCGAAACCCGCCGGGTGGTTTCCCAAGCAAGCGGAACTTCAAGGCATCGACGTGCGCGAGCTGGTGGTGAAGGTGATTCTCCCGGAAGGTCTGGCCACGGCGAGCGGCATGAACTTCCACGCCGAGCCGGCCGGAGCGAAGGGCGCCTACCGCGCGGAGATCGAGGGCGGCGCCGTCCGTCTGCCGTTCGGGATGATTCCGGAATTGCGTTTGGACCGCGCCCGCCTGCGCTATCAGGACCGGCGGGTCTTCCTCACCGAGGCGAAGGTCGCCGCGTGGGATAGCGGCTGTATCCAGGGCACCGGCGAGTGGGACACGGCATCCCGGCAGTTTTTTATCGAGGGCGATGTCACCGGCGCGAAGTGCGAAAACGTCTTCAACCCGGATTGGGCGAAGCGGCTGACGGGCGACGTGACTTCGAGCTTCACGTTCAGCAACCAGCCGGGATTTCCGCAAGCGGACGGAAAACTCACCATCCAGAACGGCATGCTCACCGCCTTGCCGATGCTCGACGCGCTCGCCGCTTATGCCGACACGCGGCGGTTCCGGATTCTAACGCTCAACGAGGCGCGCACCGGGTGGCGGTGGAAATCGGGCGAGCTCGTCCTGACGAACCTGGTGCTTGCCAGCGAGGGGCTGGTGCGGATCGAGGGCGGCATGACCCTTCGCGGGCGGCAAATGGACGGCGTTTTCCGCCTCGGGCTGGCACCCGGCACGCTGGCCACCATTCCCGGCGCGGAGACCGACGTGTTCGCGCCCGGCGAGCGCGGCCTGCTTTGGACCACGCTGCGCATCACCGGCACCCTGGATGACCCGAAGGAGGATTTGACCAACCGTCTGATCGCCGCGGCGGGCTTGCGGATGTTCGAACAGCTTCCGGAAACCGGCGAGCAGGCGCTCAAGTTCACCCGCTCGCTGCTTGGTGAGCCCTCTTCCAAGACGATCGAGAAGGGCGGGAAAATCATCGAGGAAACCCGCAAGACCGTGCGCGACATCAGCGGGATTCTCGATGGAATCCTCGGCGGAAAACCGGAGGTGCCGGCCAAGGAGGAACCGGCCAAGGAAGACCAACCGCAGTGACGCCCCGGATCTCCCTCATTATCCCCGCCCACAACTAATCGGCGTTCCTTCCGGCCTGCCTGGAAGCCGCGCGGCAAGCGGCGGACCGGACCGGCTCCACGGTCGAGACCGTCGTCGTTCTCAACCGCTGCACCGATGACACGGAGGAGATCGCGCGCCGCCACGGCTGCGTGATCGTCCGCGAGGACGCGAAGAACCTGTCCGCCATCCGCAACGCAGGGGTCGCCGCCGCGGCGGGCGAAATCATCGTCACCTGCGACGCCGACAGCCGGATGCACCCTGATAGTTTCATGGAGGTCCTCAAGCGCCTCGACTCGGGAAAGGTCGTCGGCGGCGGGGCGGTGGTTTTGCCCGAACGCTGGTCGCCGGGGATCGTCGCCAGTGCTTTCGCGATCCTGCCCTATCTCGCGTTTAGAACGGGATGTCGTCGTCTTCCTGGAAGTCGTCGGCGGGGGCTGCGGAAGCGCCCTGCGGCGGGCCGGAGCGTTGCTGCGGAGCGGAGGAGGATTGTTGCGGGCGTTCGTAATCGCCGCCGCCGTTGCCGCCGCCGGCGCCACCGGGCTTGCCGGAAAGGAATTGGAAGTTCTCGGCGATGACCCGCAGCTTGCTGCGCTTCTTGCCGGTTTCCTTGTCATCCCATGTATCCAACTGAAGGCGGCCTTCGATGTAAATCGGGCTGCCTTTGGTGACATACTGCTGGACCACTTCGGCCTGGCGTCCCCAGAGGGTTACATCCACAAAGGTTGTGTCTTCTTGCTTCTGCCCTTGGTCGTTGGTCCAGGTCCGGTTGATCGCAAGGCCGATTTCCGAGACGGTTTTTCCGGACGGAGTGTGGCGCAATTCGGGATCCCGGGTGAGATTGCCGATGAGCATGACTTTGTTGAGATTGGCCATAACAGGAGGATTTCTGGGGGGGTGGACCCGCGGTTGCGAGCGGAAACTTAGGCGACCCGGACGAAGTGCTGAAGGTGGACGTGGCTGTTCAGGCGCAGGCGGTTCTGGATCTTGGTGATCACTTCGGGCGCGCCCTGGAAGGTGTAGTTGACGTAGTGGCCGGACTCGAGGTGGCGCGATTCGTAGGCGAACTGGCGGCGGCCGAGTTGCGCGACCTTGTCGAGCTTGGCTCCCTCGGCTTCGAGTTCTTTGGAAACGGAGGCGACGAGTTCGTCGACGGTGCCTTCGAGGGACTTGGTGTTAAGGACGATCAGGCCTTGGTATTTGCGACTCATCTGGTGCTGGGAGTGGATTGTTACGTGTGTGAAAGCGATGCGCCGCGGCGGCGATGCCTTGGGAGCGCGCAAGCTGAACGGCATCCAGGGCGGTGGCAAGCATGTTTTCGAGAAGCGGGCGCTCGTCGGGCGAAAACTTGCCGAGCACGTGGCCGGTCATTTCGCCGGGTTCGCTGGCGCCGATGCCGAGCTTGAGGCGGGGAAACCCGTCGGTGCCGAGATGCTGGATGATCGATTTGATGCCGTTGTGGCCGCCGGCGGAGCCTTTTTCGCGGAAGCGCAGGGTGCCGAGCGGCAGGGCGACGTCGTCGTAAACGACCAGCATTTGCTCGGGCGTCCATTTGTGGAACGAAAGGATTTGCTGCACCGCGCGGCCGCTGAGGTTCATGAACGTCTGCGGCTTGAGCAGCAGGGTGCCGTCGCCGGGGATTTTGGCGAGGTGGCTCTGCCACTTGGGGACGGACTGGAAGGTCGCTCCGGAGGCGGCGGCCAGGCGGTCGAGCACCATGAACCCGACGTTGTGGCGGGTCTGCTCATATTGCTTCCCGGGATTTCCGAGGCCGACGATGAGGGAGAAGGACATGGTGGGGTAAATGCTGAAAGGCTGAGAAACTGAAAGGCGGAAACCGGGGATTTGAAATTAAAAAGAACGCCCGGGCCGCGTGAGCAGACCGGGCGTTTTGGAAGGAATCAACCGCTCGCCGGTCAGGCAGGAGTGCCGGCTGCCGCTTCGGAAACCGCCGCGGCGGGCTTGCCAAGGTGGGCGACCACGACTTCCGCCGCGTGGGTGGCGCGGACGCCGGCCGGGAAGGTGATGTCGCCGATGTGCAGCGAGTCGCCCACCTGCAGGTGGCTGATGTCGACCTCGATGGTCTCGGGAAGGTCGTTGGGAAGGCAGGTGATTTCGACCGCGTGCACGTATTGTTCGATCAGGCCGCCGGCCTTGACGCCTGCCGACTCGCCGTTGAGGTGGGTCGGGATGTGGGCGGTGATGGCGGTGTTTTCGTCGATGGCGCGGAAGTCGGCGTGAAGCGTGATGCCGGAGAGCGAGTCGTGCTGGATGGACTGGAGGAAGGCGAGGCGGGTGCCGTGGCCTTCGATTTCCAGGTTGACGAGGATGTTTTCCGAGCTGCTGTGGGCGAGGAGGTCGGCGAAGGTCTTGGCATCGACCTTGAGGTTGATGTTTTCGGTGCCTTTTCCATAGATGACGGAGGGAACCCAGCCTTCACGGCGCATTTGTTTGAGGCGGCCGGTGCCGCTGCGGGCGCGTGGTGCTGCTTGGAGTGTGGTCTTCTTGGCCATGACGTTTGGTCGTTGTGTATGATTTGCCGCCGGGGATTACTGCACCCAATGCGGGGGCGGCGTGTGTAACGGTCGAAGCGGGACTTGTCAAAAATTTGTTTCGGACTCGGTTGATCGGATGCGCTGTGGATGCCGGTCTTTGATCCTTCATCCCTTTGTCTTTTGAAAAGTAGCGGGG
>JBFZFJ010000211.1:0-9567 GCA_041306405.1 Verrucomicrobiales bacterium
AAAAATCGGCAAAAATCTGGTTTTCAGCTGATTGAGCCAAATTACTGAACATGTTCTGCGCCTTCGGGCACAACTCGCGCATGGCCACATCCCGCTACCGCGTCCCGGCAATGTCCGAACAGCATGTCCTTGAGCTTGTGCGCGTTCGATTGATCGATCCTGTCGATGCCATCGAACGTGATCGTTACCGCGCGCTCATCGAAAAACATCACTATCTCAATAGCCAGTTGTTCCGTGGCACCTGCTACAAGGCGCAGGGCTGGAGATTGTTAGGTGAGACCAAAGGGCACGGGCGCGCCCGGCAGGCATGGGTTCCGAGAATTTTCTTGAGGAGTTTGATTTCCTTGAGAAGTGCGCGGTCACTGAGATTTTCCGAGTCAATGTCATCAATGAGAAGGGAGAGATATTCCGGCAGAATCAAGGCCAACATCCGGACGTGGCGTGCGTCTTGGCGGTCGCTTTGGTCCAGGCCGAGAAGGCAGTGGCATTTGCTGCGAAAGAGACAGATGGGATCGATGACCTTGATGCCATTGAAGACAGGTGCCCGCTCACACAAACGGGCAAGCTCCTCGTGTCGGATTCCATAGACACCCGACATCAGATCGACCATTCGGAGCGGAGATTGTTGTAGCGTCAAGATTCCGAGTTGTCCGTCGATTGGGGAAGTGCCCCGCACCAGACGGTCGCGTTCAGCTTTTTGAATCTCGTTCCAAGCCTGGGGACTCACCCAAATGTCACAGTCTTTCGAGGTGAACGGGCGGAGTGCATGGAGTTCTTTAGCGTCGCCCTTTCGGTCGAAATAATCCGCCCAGAAATTGACAGCTTGCCCACCAAACAGGAATTGCGCCGGGCATCGAGCGAGGAAGGATTGCAAGAATTCCAAATAGCCTTCGATGCCTGACACCCGGTCGGTCACTTGCCAACGACGGAGGCAAGATTTGAAAAACGGCCTTTCTCGAAAAAGTCAGGAGGGAAGATCGAATTCTCACGCTGAATCACCTCCGGGCTTTCGCCGTTTTCCAAGCGCAGTCGATCCTCGCGGCGCGAGACCATCTTTTCGGAGGCTCGGCTTTTCAGGTTGATCTTTTTGGATCGTTTCATCTGGCGAAATGATTTGAGGCGTCACGGTGACGACGGGGAGACTCTAGCGAGAGCGAGGTCAGTTGTCAATTTTCCTGCCGCTCGCGGTTCCACGCCTCCCACTTTTCCTTCGACGGCCCGTAGCCGATGGTTTCCTCGCGCAGTCCGAGCTTGCGGAACTTGGAGCTGAAGCGGTCCATTTTCGAGCGGTCCGGGTGGTCCTTGGCGAGGAAGCGTTCTTTGAAAAACAGGAGCTGGTGCTCGGGTCTTGCCAGTGACCAGATCGACGATGACCGCCTCCTTCAAGGCGGGGTGCGGGTCCTTTTCGAAATCCGGGTAGGCGAGGAACGAGATCTCCGGGGAAGCCGTGTGGAATTTCAGCAAGTTGAATTCGGGGCCGATTTCCAGACGCTTCCGCAGCTCGGCCACGGTGATGCGGAGCAACGATGGGATGCGCGAGTCCTCGCCGGGATCGATGAGATAGACCGCGCCGGGCAGCCGCTTGCCGAAGGGCAGCGCGTCCATGGCCTGGCGGTATTCGGCGGAAGTCACAAGAACTCTTTATCACGCCGTTCGAGCGCCGTCACTCCTCCGGCGGTTCCGAGTCGTACGGGGCGGCTTGTAGTGGAGGAACTCCGCATTGGCCGGTGAAATGCGAAAGCTTATGCCTCAGTCTGCCAACCAATTCCGGATGTAATCTTTCTGCGCCGGTGTCTGCGGCGAGTCCGGGTGGATGCGGACCTTCGGCATGTGACTGGCATACAGGTGCAGCGACTGCCGCCGAAGTAGTCGTTGCCCGGCCAGGAGACGTGGTCCCAAGCGACAATGCTGAAGAGGGTGCAGTCGGAGAAATCATCGCTAGCTTCGGCATAAGCGGACGGCTGGCAGAGCTGGGATTTTCCGGCGTTGCCTTGGAGCAGCGGTCGGACCATCAGGGAAATGCCGTGGATTTCCTGTCGGCTGTTGGAGCACTGCGAGTAGGGATCAAAGTAAACGGCTTTGATTTGGGGGAACGATGCGCCGTGCAGCGTGAGGAATCGTTCGAGCACCATCTTCAACTCGGTTCCGAGTTGTCCCGCGAAGGGACCTGCGAATTGGCCGCAGCCGAGACCGGGGATGGTCAGCAGGGCCTGCTTGCCCTGGACGGAGGCGCTGTCGTTCACATGCTGGAAGACCGGCAGCAAGCGTCGTTCGTAAAGGCCGTAATAGCCTTCGCGATTGAGTCGGCAATCCGCCAGCGTCACCAGTTCGATGCCAGCCAGATTGTCTCTCAGGCGTTTCCCTGCGGACGCGCTGCCTGCCTGCAACCCAGCGAGATATTCCACCAGGCGGACGCGGGTTTCGTCGGGAATGATGAGGGTGTGGGGCATGGGCGAGTCCGACCCTACCGGTCAGCGGGCGACATTCCAATTCCAGATGCCGCAGAAATTGGAGGCTGATGTGAAGGGCTCTGCCGAGTCCATCAAGTCATCGCGGCTCTCGCTCCTCCGGCGGCGGCGTCGTAGGGCAGCTTGAAGTAGTGGAAGATGTCGCGGGTGCGGTTGTAGATGTCCATCTCGCGCATGGCGGCGCGTTCCATCATCATGTTGAGCGGTCCCGGAATAGCTTCAAGCCGCATTGGTTTCACTTATTGCATTTATTTCAGATGGGTGCCATCTTGTCCCCGTCATGAGCACGACCCTAGAACCATCCCGTCTGAGCCCAAGCGATCAGGACGCACTGCGCAGCCTGCTGGACGCGCTGCACGGTCCCAGCCATCCCACCAACGCGACGATCACTGTAGGAAACAGGCCGATTTCACTCCCGACCCTCGCACTGGGACTCGTCACCGAGCTGGTGGAACACCTTGCCGCAGGCCGCTCTGTCACGGTCCTAAGCGGCGAGGAAGAGATTTCGCCACGGGAAGCGGCGGAGTTGCTAGGGGTTTCCCGGCCCTTCGCCTCTAAGCTGTTCGATGAGGGGAGGATTCCTAGCGGCCGCGTGGGCACCCACCGTCGGGCCTTCGTCAAGGACGTGCTCGCCTACCGGGAGCACCAGCACGCCGCACGACTCGCCGCACTGGACGAACTCGCAGCGGAAGGCCAACGACTCAACTTGGGATACTGAAGCAGCATGAGTTCCCCCGTTGTCGTCCTTGATGCCTGCACGCTCTACCCGGCGGCATTGCGCGACGTTCTGATGCGGCTGGCGCTTCACCAACTCATTCTCGCCCGCTGGACGGATGCCGTTCACGACGAGTGGATCGAGGCGGTGCTCCGCGACCGGTCGGATCTCACCCGTGAGCGACTCCAACGGACCCGTGAGCTGATGGATCTCCATGCGGAGGGCAGCCTGGTCACCGGTTACGAGTGGAGGATGCAAGACCTCGAACTCCCCGATGTGGACGACCGCCATGTGCTGGCCGCCGCCATCGAAGCCGAGGCTGGCATCATCCTCACATGGAACTTGAGGGATTTCCCCGAAGCCGTGCTCGCCAGTCATGGCCTCCGTGCGGCAACCCCGGACGAGTTGCTCGCCGGACTCATCAAAGAGCACCGGAAAGGGATGATTGCTGTGTTGCGCGAGGCTCGCCTCAGCTTGAAACAGCCGCCGCTTACCGCCGCCGAATATCTCGCAACCCTGCGCAACCAAGGTCTCACGCAAACCTGTGCCCTGCTGGAACACTGCCTCCTCGAACTCTGACGTCGCCATGCTCAACCCAATTCTTTTCACGGAACGCGCCGAGTATGCCGAAGCGTGGCCCTTGTGTGGAGGAAAGCAGTAAACCCGGAAAACAATGAGCTGGATCATGGTCGATATTGAAGCCGACGGGCCGATTCCCGGCGACTACTCAATGGTTTCCTTCGGTGCCGTGGTGGTCGAGCCGGGGTTGGAGCGGACGTTCTACGGCGAGCTGCGGCCGATTTCGGAAGCGTTTGTGCCTGAGGCGCTGGCTGTGAGTGGTTTCAGCCGTGAGCAGACGCTGGCGTTTCCGGAACCGGAAGAAGTGATGCGGCGGTTTGCCGCGTGGGTTGCAGAGGTGGGTGCCGGGCGGCCGATGTTCGTTTCCGACAACAACGGATTCGACTGGCAGTTCATCAACTGGTATTTCCACCACTTCACCGGAGCCAATCCATTCGGCTTCTCATCCACGAACCTCGGCAGCCTCTACAAGGGCCTGGTGGGCGACATGACCAAAAACTTCAAGCACCTGCGGAAAACCCGCCACACGCACCACCCGGTTGATGACGCCAAGGGAAACGCCGAGGCGCTGCTGGCGATGAGGGATGACATGGAACTGAAGATTCGACTGTCATGAGTGAATCCTGTTGGTCGGTTTATATCATACGCTGCGGCGACGGCTCGCTCTACACGGGGATCGCAACCGATGTGGAGAGGCGTTTCGGGGAGCACGTTTCGCAAGGGCCGAAGGCGGCAAAGTATCTGCGCGGACGGCTGCCGCTTGAGATCGTCTATCGAAAGGAAATCGGCAGCCGCTCCGAGGCGAGCAAGGAAGAGCTGAGGATCAAGCGGATGGAGGTGAAGAGGAAGGTGGGGCTTGTGAATGGCGGTTGATTGCGGCTAGCCAGCCGACCCACATTGCCGGGATGCCGGCGGCGGCGAGAAGTGCGCTGACATCGTCTCTGCGGTGGCAGTTGCGTGGCGACCCCGTTGACGCTCAGTCCCGCAAACACCACTCCGCCAACGCACCAAGCGCAATCCCCAAGGCATACGCCAACAAGTCCGGCCAGTTGAAGGTGTTTCCCAGCACCAGTCGTCCGGGCAGCGTCGCGCGGATCGCGTCAATCCACGGCGCGTGGTAAAGCTGTGAAAACTCCACACCCCACGCGAACGTAAGGGCCAGCAGGGCGATCAACAACGTCGATGCACGAGGGAACAGGAAACCGAAGCCCACGAACACCATCAGCGCCCACAACGCATCGCCACCGTATTTCGAAATGACCGGCGGCAGGGGAATGGTGCCGGAGCGCCACAGCAGGCCGCATGCGATCACGGCGACTGCGAGCAACGCATACAGCACGCGGTTCCGCGAGGAAGACGGTGGGTAGTTCCGGGCGGGCCGGATGTGAAGGCGGTGCTGCATGGGGCGGGCGGACGTTGTAGCGGTGTTTCTGATTTTCAGGCAAGTTGGATGAGTGCGTTTCCTCAATCCTGCTCCAACTCCAGATCCGGGATGTGGGTGAAGCTGATGCGCATGGGTGCGGTCTCGCGGTTGTCCTGGACGCTGCCGAAATACACCACCTTGCGGCCGTAGCGGGCGCGCAGTTTGTCGATGGTCTCGTCCAAACGCCGCTGCTTTTCCGTATCGAACGAAGCCATGGAGTCGGCGACCGTCTGGAAGAGTGACGGCGTGTGATTAGACCGCTCACAAAACCGGGTGAGCACCACGCCGACTTGCAGCAGTTGGCAGCGTGGTTCAGGACGATCACGCCACAAGCGGTCGAGCAGCCGCATGAAGAGTAACGTGGAGTCAGTTTCCTCCGTCCGCGCCTCGGCTGCCCATGACACGCCGCGCAGAAACGCCACCTGCATGGTGAGCGACCCGGCGAGCAGGCCGTGGGAACGGAGCCGCTCGCACGCCTTGTGCAGCAGCTTGCAGAGGATCGGCCATGCCTTGTCCGGGTGTCGGCAATCCGGCGGCAGCACATGGCTGTGGCCGATGGTTTTGCGGGCTGATACCAGGTCTGGAATTTCATCGCCGCGCAACAGGTGCCACAGCCGCTCACCCATCACGCCGCCCCACACATCCCGCAGCGTTGGTTTGGAGGCAGCGCAGAGTTCGGCCGCCGTGTAGATGCCGCCGGCATGCAGGCGCGTCTCCATGCTGCGGGCGATGCCGGTGAAGTCCCGGAGCTTGAGCGGGTGCAGGACCTGCGGCAGATCGTGATGCTCGATGATGAACAGACCGTCTGGCTTGCGCATCTTGCTGGCCATCTTCGCCAGATACTTGTTTGGAGCCGCGCCGACGCTCACCTTGATGACGGGGGACACGTCGCACGCCACGGTTTCCTTGATGCGGCGGCCGATGGCTTCGACGGTCTGCGGCTCGCGCAGGTTGTAGGGCAGCCAGGCCCACATCTCGTCAATGGACAGGACGGCCTCGACGTGGATGCAGTCCTCGACCGCCGCGATGATCTGGTGGTGATAGCGGATGTATTCCGAGGGCTTGGACTCCACGATGGCAATGCCGGGACACATGATCCGGGCGTCGCTGATGCGGGTGCCGGTTTTCACGCCAAACGCCTTGGCCTCGTAACTGGCCGCGATGCAGCACGAGCTTTCCGCCATCACCGGAGCCACGCCGACCGGCCGACCGCGGAGGGCGGGATCAAGGTGTTGTTCGACCGACGCGAAGTAGGAATCGCAATCGACGAACAAGGCGGTGAGCGGCTTGGGCACGGCGGATATGGGTGCACCCGGGCGGCTGGCGGGTCAATCGGAAAGTGTTCATTTGAACTGCCTTTCTGGTGTTGGTGGCCGCGAAAATTCCTCCCGGGTGTGAGTTGTCGCCGGCCGGATTCATCCGCCACAGGGTGAAGTTGAGGAGGGCTGCAAAAGTCACCCACGCCAAGCATGGCGCGAACAGCAAGCCCGCCGTCTTGTGGACGCGGTGGAAACTCACGAGCGCGAGCAGGATGGCAATCCACCGCGCCGCATACCATGCGCCCGGCAGCGAGAACATACCAGCCAGCGGCGCACAGAACGTGACGAGGATGAAGCCCGCGAGGGCCAGGGCGCTGCGGAGTGCGGAGGGTGGTTGGTTCATGAGGGCCGTTGGCTACCGGAGATGACCATGGTGGAACCGGGCTTCCTCACCAATATATCAACTCAACCAACTCCAGCCCAGCGCCCCCACGCAGGCGATGACCAATACGATGCTTGTCCAGCCAGCCGCCCGCGACCACGGCCCCATCCGGGCTGTAGTCATGATCGATGCATCGCCCGCCAGCAGTTGCAGCGCGATCAAATGGAGCGGCAACAGCACCGCATTCACCACCTGACTCGTGTAGATCAACGGGATCAGCGGCAGCGCTGGCAGGGACACCACGCTCACCGCCGCGATGGTCAGCCCTACAAATGCCGCGTAGAACCACTGAAAATGACGCGAGTCCAGGTCCAGCGACGCCGGTTCACCGACACCCTCGGCGATCGAATAGGCCGTTGCGATCGGCACGACGGCTGCCGCCAGCAGTGCAGCACCCAGCAGGCCCGCGCCAAATAGCAAGGTCGCGAACCGGCCAGCCAGCGGTCGCAACGCCGTTGCCGCGTCAGCGGCGTTCTGGATGTGAACACCCGCCTTGTTCAAGGTCGCCGCACAGGCCACCGCGATCGCCAGTCCGATCACGCCGGTGAGCACCGATCCAATCACCACATCCACACGCTCCCAGCGCAGCGACTCGACCGAGATCTTCTTATCCACCGCGTAGGACTGGATGAACGCCAGTCCCCACGGTGCCAGTGTCGTACCCAGTGCCGCGGAGATCGCGACCCATCCCGCCGCATTCACCGGCATGTGTGGGGTCGCCGAGTGGTGCCACACCGCACCCCAATCCGGCGCGGCCAGCACGCCGTCGATGATGTAGAGCGCCAGTGTTGCCGAGATGACAAGCAGCACGCGCTCCACCCGGTGAAACGAGCCCAGCACCACCACCAGTGAAATCAGCAGGCCCGCGATCGGCGCGCTGATCCACGACGGAATGCCGACCAGCCCCGCCGCCGCCGAGATGCCCGCATACTCGGCGCAGATCGTTCCGAAGTTGGCAAACAATAGCCCGCCGACCGCAAAGTAGCCCGCACCAAGACCCCATTTCTCGCGGATGACGCCCACGAATCCCTTGCCCGTCGCCGCCCCCAGACGCACAGCCATCAAGTGAAACTGCACCAGCAGGATCGTCGAGGCAGGGATGATCCATAGCAACCGGTAGCCGAAGTCCGCGCCAAGCACCGAATAGGTTGTGATGCCCGCCGGATCATCGTCAGACAAGCCGGCCAGCAGCCCCGGTCCCAGAACCGCCAGAAATGCCACCCAGGTCCCGCGCCCCGCCTTTTTCATCCGGCCAAACGTCAGTCCGATTCCACGCCGGTGGTGCGCCACGGCATGCGGTGGCGAAGCTCTCTTCTTCTGCTTCTTTCGGGCCGTGTGCCACACCTTGTGCATCGCGGTACGATTCACCGGTTTGCTCATGACCTCAGGATGACCCATGCACGGCAACTTTGCCAGCCAATCGTTCTTCATCGAAGTTACCCAGTTCATCAAATGTTGATCCCGCGAGAGCCATGCGCGCTTGAGTTTGAACCGGAGTTCCTGATTTCGTCTCCCGCATGCTGATTCCATCCGATACCTCAGAAGATTTACGTCCCCTCGTAACGGCGACCACCATCGCGGAAGTTTGTTCCGTGACCACACGGGCGATTTCGCTTTGGGCGCAGAATGGCCTGATTCCATGCATCCGCATTGGGAAGAAGACCGTTCGCTTCGTTCCCGGGCATGTGGAAATGGCACTCGGCTTGCCGCATGGAATCATTCGTCCGCAAATGCCGAAAAAGAAAATCCAGCCGCTTGACCGGCAGTTAGGACGGAAATGGCGTTGAAATTTTAGCGGCGATTGGCTGGGGTGCCCAACCGGGTAATCAGGCCACTTTGAGTTTCGGAGCCGGAAGGACTTCCCTCTGGATCTGGGCACCTTTGTCGGCGACTGCGCGGAATCGCCATGTCCCTGGCTGCCTTGGCTGCTGGAATTTCGCGAGCTTCCAGTTCATCGTGAATGAGGCCGGCGGCGGGGTTGGTGCGGAGTTTCATTGGATTGGCGGGTGCCTTCGGTTTCAGCGAGGGAATCTGGCGATGGTACTCACCATGGCTTTTTGTCCCGGCTGGCTATTGGTTAAACGATCTCACCTCCGGGCTAGATGTTCTTTTCCGGAAAGGCGTATTTGTTCCAACGGTCGAGACGTTCGGTGGCATGTTCGGCACGATGAGCGGTGCGAACGGCGTTCGCCCGCGCTGGGCGCAGATGCTGCCCGCCTTCCTCAAGCCGCTGGGCTACCGCTCCTATCATTCCGGCAAGTGGCACATGGACGGCGACCGCCTGCCCGCCGGGTTCGACCACTCCTATTCGCTAGAGGACCCCAACCGCTTCTTCTCGCCGCAAAGCCATTTCGAGGACGATGTCCAACTGCCGCCTGTCGATCCGGGCAGCGGCTATTACTCGACGAGGTTCATCGCGGATCACGCCATCAAATGCCTGAAGGAACACGCGGGGAAATTTCCTGACAAGCCGTTTTTCGAATACCTCGCGTTCACCGCCACGGCATTTTCTTTTTGAATGAAATCCCCCCAGCGCATCCCGATTCTAAGAAAATCCTAAACAAGGCATCCCATTTCGTCTCTGTTTGGCTCGCATGAAAGCCATACTCGACGACAACACGATGGCACCGTGGCGCGGCACTGAGCCCGGCGCGGTGGTTCTTGGCGAACTGGAAGTCAGA
>JBFZFJ010000212.1:0-3894 GCA_041306405.1 Verrucomicrobiales bacterium
AATTCACGACGGTCACAGACACGCTGCTACAATCATGAAATTTGAACCCCCATTTGACCGCAGGCATTTCGACAGACACACCGCACCGCCGTGTGGGCGGAGTCCGGATGGGGTGTGGATCGTTTCCGGCGACGATTTGCCGATTCTCCCGATCCCGAAGCAAGCGGTGGTGACGAAGGATTTCATCGAATTCGACGGCTGGGTGTTTCCGCTTGCGTATGTCACGAAGAGTCTGCTGGTGTGGCTTCAGCAGACGTTTATTCGCTGGTCGAAAGAAGATGACAGCGAGAAGAACAAGGAGTGGATCAATGGCCTCGTGAAGGCGTTTGAGGATGGCTTGGCGGGTAGGCTGTGATGGAATCGAAGTAAATCGCTTTCCGATTCTTGTGAAACAGCCATGGTTTTTCCGCGCGCAACTTCCGGTTTGCGGCAGGGTTTCCCCTCCATGCTACCAAGAGCGGAAGAAACCTGGACCATCTTCGAGGCCGCCCACCTCCTGAACCGCGCGGGTTTCGGCGGCACCCCGGCGGAAATCAAATCCTTCCACGCGCTCGGGCGGGAGAAGGCGGTGGATTCCCTGGTCTCGCCCGCCGAGCCGCTGGATGCATTCCCGCTTCCTGCGTGGAGTGTCGGCGATCAGGCGCTCGCCGCCATGCGCGAACGTCGCCAGCTATTCCGCGGCAACCGAAAGGCGATGGAGGGCCTCTCTCCCGAAGAGGTCGCAAACGCCAAGCGCGAGGCCATCAAGAAATTCCAGCAGGAAAGCCGCCAGCTAGCCCTCGAAGGCCAGGCCTGGTGGTTCCGCCGGATACTCAAAACGCAGGCCCCGCTGCGTGAGAAAATGACGCTCTTCTGGCATGACCACTTCGCCACCTCCATCCAGAAGGTGAAGCAACCGGTTTTCATGATGCGCCAGAACGAGTTGTTCCGGCGGAGCGCTTTCGGAAGCTTCAAGGATCTCACCCACGCGATTCTGATGGACCCGGCGATGGTGCTCTATCTCGACACCCAGAGCTCCAAAAAGAACATGCCTAACGAGAACTTCGCCCGCGAGGTGATGGAGCTCTTCACCCTCGGCGAGGGCAACTACACCGAGCAGGACATCCGCGAAGCCGCCCGCGCGTTCACCGGCTACTATCTGAATCAAGGCGAGGGGAAAGTCAGCCACGACAAGCGACAATGGGACCCGGCGGATAAAACCATCTTCGGCAAGACCGGCCCGTTCACCGGCAAGGACGTCATCGACCTCATCTTCGAGAAAAAGCAGGCCGCCCGCTTCATGGCGAAAAAACTCTGGGAATTCTTCGTCTATGAGAACCCGTCGGAGCCCGCGCTCGACGCCCTCGCCGAGAGTTTCCAGAAGGCGGATTTCCAGAGCGGTCCCCTGCTCCGTGAAATCTTCCTGTCCAAGGAGTTCTACTCCGAAGCCGCCATCCGCTCACAGATCAAATCCCCGGTCCAATACCTCGTCGAGCTGCTCAAGCAGCTCGAAATCACCGACCCGCCCGTTGGATTTCCGGTCACCGCGCAGCAGCAGTTAGGCCAGGTGCTGTTCATGCCGCCCAACGTCGCCGGCTGGGACTGGGGACAGGCGTGGATCAACACCAACACCCTGCTCACCCGCTACAACCTCGCCGGATTTCTCACCAAAGGCGCGGGCGAGGCCGACAATTCGATGACGGCCGAGAGGGTGAAAACTCCCGGCATGGCACCCGGCCCAAAGCGCATGGGCCGCGGCTGGGACGGTCCCGACTACGGGAAAATCGCCCCGCGCCCGCTGCGGGAAAACCCCGCCGATCTCGTCGATTCGCTCGTCTTCCGCTTCTTCCAGTGCCCGCTTCCCGACAAAGCCCGCAAATCGTTCATCGAATACGCGGTCACCAAGAAAGGCGCGATTTTCACCGACAAGGAAACCGCCGAGCTCTGCCACCTGATGCTCAGCACCCCATACTATCAACTCACTTGAATCCATGAAAACCCGCCGCGATTTCCTCCGCTCCACCGTCCTCGGCGCCTCCGCCACCTGGACCGTCCCGATGTTCGTCGAGCGCACCTTCGGCCAGCTCCACGAAGGCGCCCGCGACCTCGCCGTCCAGCCCGTCACCGGCAAGGACGACACCATCCTCATCGTCCTCCAGCTCGCCGGCGGCAATGACGGGCTCAACACGCTCGTCCCCTTCGCGGATGACGCCTATCACAAGGCCCGGCCTCGCCTCGCCAAGAAGGAAAAGGAAATCATCAAGCTCAGCGACCACGTCGGCCTGAACGCCTCGATGCCATTCCTCGGCTCCCTGTTCAAGGAAGGCGACCTCGGCATCGTCCAGGGCGTGGGCTATCCGAATCCGAACCGCTCGCACTTCGTCTCCACCTCCATCTGGGAAACCGCCGACACCACCAACCACTCCAACACCGGCTGGCTCGGCCGCTATTTCGACAACGCCTGCCCTGGTGCCGATCCCACCGTCGGCATCAGCTTCAACAAAACCCAGCCCGAGAGCTTCGGAGCCTTGAAAAACCCCGGCGTCTGCCTCAACTCGCCCGAGCTCTACCGCTGGATCCACAGCGGCGGCGACAAGGACCAGGCGGAACAATTTTTCGCCGACCTCAACAAGCCTAACACCGCATCGGATCATGAGGATGACGAGCCCACCGACGGCGGCTCCATCGCCATGGCCGCGGGCGGCAAGGTGGGCGGCATCACCGGCGAGGGAAATCTCGCCTTCCTCGAACGCGTCGCTCTCGACGCCCGTGTCAGCTCGAAAAAAATCCTCGAACTCGCCTCCAAGCACAAGACCAGCGTCCGCTACGACGGCACCCCGCTGGCGCGGAATCTCAACCTCGTCGCCCGCATGATCGCCGGCGGCATGCCGACCCGCGTTTACTACGTCAGCCACGGCGGCTTCGACACCCACAACCAGCAGGTCAATTCCCACGACCGCCTGCTAGGCCAGCTCGACAGCGGGCTGAAGTCCTTCTTCGCCGACCTCAAGCAGCAGGGCAATTACAAGCGCGTCGTGCTCATGACCTTCTCCGAGTTCGGCCGCCGCGTCTCCGAGAACGCCAGCGCCGGCACCGACCACGGCAAGGCCTCCTGCCTCTTCCTCGCCGGCCCCGGCATCAAGGGCGGTCTCCACGGCACCCACCCCAGCCTCACCGACCTATCGGAAGGCGACATCAAGCACACCGTGGATTTCCGCAGCGTTTACGGCACCTTGCTCGGCGACTGGCTTAAGGCCCCGAACCTGAAACCCATCCTCGGCGCGAATTACCCGAAGCTTGGGCTCATCGGTTGAAACTGGGTTCCATATTGCTACGGCCGCTCCACCACCACTCGCAGAAACCCACGCGGCTCGGCATTCACGCCGGTGGCGGAAAGGGTGCCGCGCACGTTCACGAACTCCGTGCCGTCTCCCATATTCTGCGGCGCGCCGATGGTTTGCTGCGACAAATCCAAGTCATTCCAGAATCCCAAATCGCGCGATTCCTGCAGCCGGAAATGCAACGCCGCATCTCCCAGCCGCCGGTAGAATCCGACGCCCAAAAAGCTCTCTCCACCCACCGCGACCCGCCCCGCCTGAATCCCGCGCTCAGACGCGTCGGCGACGGCGGGATTTCCGCCGAACGCATACTCCAGCAGGTTCGGCAGTCCGTCGTGTTCCGGGTCCAAATCCGCGTTCGCGGCGAGAGGATTCAGCCCGTGCTGCATTTCCCACCAGTCGGGCAGGCCGTTGTGTGCGTTGTCGATGTTCGGCTGCACGGTCACGGTGACCTGGCCGTTGGTGGTGACGAGCGTGTCCTTCTGGCGGAGGTCGATCACGCCGGTGCTGTCGGATAGACTGAGATCCGCGATCGCGAGTTCGGAAAACAGGCTCGTCTCCGCGCCGGGATTGGCGC
>JBFZFJ010000213.1:0-4271 GCA_041306405.1 Verrucomicrobiales bacterium
GGAACTCACCAAACGCATCGGCCCCGCCGGTGCCAAACTCCACACCGCCCGCTCCCGCAACGACCAGGTCGCCACCGATACCAAACTCTACTGCCGCCACGCCGCAGATACTCTAACCGAACTGATCGGCGCACTCCAGCGCGCCCTGCTCGACCGCGCCGCGAAGTTCGCCGCCACCGTCATCCCCGGCTACACCCACCTCCAGCGCGGCCAGCCGGTCACCGCCGGCCACCATTTCCTCGCCTACGTCGAAATGCTCGAGCGCGACAAATCCCGCCTAACCGACGCCCGCAAGCGCCTCAACATCTCGCCGCTCGGCTCCGGCGCGCTCGCCGGCTCCACCATCAACCTCGACCGCCGCGCCATCGCCGCCGAGCTCGGCTTCGACGGCGTCACCCACAACTCGATGGACGCCATCGCCGACCGCGACTACATCGCCGAAGTGCTGTTTGTCATTTCGCTCTGCGGCGTCCACCTCTCGCGCCTCAGCGAGGACCTCATCCTGTGGTGCACCGCCGAGTTCGCCTTCGCCTCTCTATCCGACGCGCACACCACCGGCTCCTCGCTGATGCCGCAGAAGAAAAATCCGGACGTCTGCGAACTCACCCGCGGCAAAACCGGCCGACTGGTCGGCAATTTGATGAACCTGCTCGTCGCCGTCAAAGGTCTGCCGCTCACCTACAACCGCGACCTGCAGGAGGACAAGCCGCCGCTGTTCGACTCCGTGGACACGCTGAACCTCATCCTCGCCGTCAACACCGAGATGATTTCCGCCATGGAACTCCGCGAGGAAAACTGCAAGGCCGCCGCTTCTGATCCGATGCTGCTCGCCACCGACCTCGCCGACTATCTGGTGAAAAAAGGCGTCCCTTTCCGCCACGCCCACGAACTCGTCGGCAAAGCCGTCGCCCAGGCCATCGCCACCAAGACCCCGCTCGACCAGCTCGACCTTCCCGCCATCGACCCCGCCTACGGCCCGGATGCAAAGGATGTTTTCTCGCTGGAAACCGCCCTCGCCGCCCGCAGCAACCCCGGGGCACCCTCCATCGCCAATGTCACTGCGGAAATCGCCCGCTGGAAGGCCGCCTTGACCTGATCGCGTTAATCGGTCATTTTACATTCCGATGACTGCATCAAGTGAATTGGATTTAAAACAGCGTCTCGCGCAGCTCTCGGAGAAGGAGCGGCTCGCCATGTCCGCCTATTTGCTTCGGCTCAAGCATCAGTCGAAGAGCGGGCGGCGTTCGCTTTCCAAGATCATGAAAGAAATGGATTCCGGGAAGAAAACCAAGCTCTCCAACCTCGCCACGACCCTCGGACATGGCTGAGCATTCAGCCTAAGAACCGGTCCTCTCGGCCAAAGCCTCGGCGTTCCTCGTCGGACTTTCGAAGCCCAAGCAACGGCGGCCCATTTCCCGCAGGCTCCTCAATATCTCCCCGCCATCGCCAACGACACTTGCTTCCCGGCGACGGGAGATGACCACACCTTTCGTCGCGAGGACCGCGCGGTCCGCTGGCAGCGCATTGCTTCTCACATCGCGGAGCGCCCGGAGGATCTCGTCATCCCGCTTGCAAATTGCGACGGCTGGTTCCCGCTGGCCCGCGTTCATGCCGCGGCACTGCGGGAATGGCAGAGTGCTCACTCATGGGAACCGGGCCGGAACCTGAAGTCATGCGCGTGCAAATGGTGGACGACGGTGAAGAGGACGCCCGTGCTCCAACCGAACATGATCACCCCGGTGACGGCCTCCACGGCTCCCAGGATGCGCCATTCACGCGGCAGCACCACGTCGCCGTAGCCCACGGTGGAATAGCTCGTCGCGGAAAAGTAAAACGACGTGGCGAAATCCGGGAAGCAGCCGTCGAGTTGATAGAACGCCGCCCACACCGAGATCTGGAGCAGGTGCAGCACCAGCAGGCCGTAAACCACGCGGACGAGCAGCCAGAAGGTCCGCGTGAGCGGGAAATCGGAACCCTGCCGGGGCCACGAGTGGCCGAGCCAGCGGATGCCGAGAATCATCCCGATGCCGTGAATCGCGACGCAGGCGGAAACAAGCAGGAAGAGGATGAGCAGCAGCTTGAACATCGGCGCGGTGGCGGCTTCAGTTTCCGCCGAAGAACGGCGCGAGCGCCTTGGCCACCGCGGCGTCGATCCGGGCGGCGCGGGTGCCGGGGGACGCGCCCTTGATCACGTCGCCCTTGGAGAAGTTTCGATAGACGAGCTTGTTGGAGCGGCTGTCGATCACGTCGATGATCACGCCGGCCTGGCGGAAATAGTCGGGGCGCTTGTTCTCCAGCGCGCCGCGGGTGTGGGCGAGGTCGGAGATCTGGCCCGCGTCGCGGCCGTAGCCGAAGTAAGTCTCGTAGCTCGAAGTCATGCCGGGCTCCTGATAGATGACCATGTAGGCGACGACGAGGTCTGCGTTGCCGCGGCCGTAGGCCATGCCCTTGGAGGTGAACTGTTTGGAAATGGAGTTCTGGATCATCCCGTGGACCTGATTCTCAGTGGCGCCGGTGACGGCCGGGCCGGCGGGGTCGCGCTGGATGAGGCGGGCTGAGGTGTAGCCCTTGCTGGTGGCCTTGGGCATTTCGACGTTGGTCGAGCAGGAGGCGAGGCCGAGTGCGGCGATGGCGATCAGGATACGGGATGGTGTCTTGAACATGGCTGCGAGGTTGGTGGATATTTTTTCAGGTGGCAAACGGATTGATGCGGATTGGTGGAATGGGCGCGGATTAGGGCGGGAAGCGCGAAGGGATGAGTCCTGTAGAGGCATACTGTGAGCTGCATCCTCAGGAATCAAAGGTTCAAGTGGGATCGAACTGTTGGCGCACGAGGTCTGCGAAAGTATGGAAAGCTGCTTTTGCCTCCGGATGGCGTTTGACCTCCCGAGCAAGGGTTTCAAGACCGATATCGATCCTGCGTTTCCACTTCATGTCGGCATCGCGCTCGATGGCGGCGATGCGGGCGCGCTCCAGTTCCAAGCGGCGGGCGCTGTGATCTCCCCGCCGAAGTTCTACCACATCCCCGCACAATTCGCGGAGCAGCCGCCATTGTTCCGGTCCCTCGGTTTCCACGAGGCGGCGGCTGGCGACGGCGTAGCGGACGGCGAGCCAGCGGGCGAGGGTTTCGCTGAGTGGCTTGTCGCCTGGTTCTCCACAATCCGCGAGTTCCTCATCGAGACGGGCGTTGACCTCGCGGGCTTCCTGAAGGGCGAGCCAGTCCCGGTAGCCACCCTGTTTCCACTCTGATAGGTTCTGCTCGCGGACGGGCCTGCCGTCGAATTCCGCTTTGGTGATGGCGCGGACTTCCGGCAGGGAGTTGAGCCATGCCACCAGTTTCTTTCCCTGCTGGCCATCCCTGAGGCGGCGGTTGAGTTGTTCCCTGATGTGGAGTGGCAGACGGGCGATCTTGCCGTTGCGGGTGGGGTTCATAGGTCGGATTCGGTTGGATTTGGTCGGATCTGGATGGAGTAAGGGAAAAAGAAACGAACCGCGGATGAACGCGGATGGACGCCGATTTTCAGAGGGAAATGGATCACGGTGAAATCCATTTGGACTCCGGTATCAGATGAGGCGGATGGCTTTTTCGATTTCGGTGAGGGCTTCCGCGGGGAGTCCGCGGCTGCCGCGGTCCCCCAGGCCGAGGATCTGGCGCAGGCGGGCTTCCTTTTCCTCCGGGGTGAGTTTGGGGCCGCAGAGGCGCTCCGCGATGCCGGGCTGTTTGAGCCATTCCTCGAAGCGGGCCTGCATCCGTTCCTCGCTCCGCTCCCGCTCGATTTCGAGACGCTCGCGGTCCATCCGCAGGCGCTCGGCGCTGTGGTCGCCCTTGCGGAGTGCGACCACATCCGCGCTGAGGGAAGAGAGCGTGGCGAGGTCGATGCCATCGTCTCCGGCGCTTGCGACGAGGTCACGGGCGGCGATGAGGTAGCGGGTGGCGAGCCACTCGGCCAAGGTGTCGGCGACGGTGCCGCCGCTGGCCTGCCGGAGTCCGGCGGTCTCGGCCGCCATCGCGGCCAACGCCTCCGCGACTTCCGAGCCAGCGTTTCCCCTGGCGGATGGATGCGGAGTGCTCAACCCGAAAACCGAAGTTGGATAAGGCATCGTTTGGCTACAGGCCATGTGGTAGAAGGGTTGTGTCGAATAACCGCACACCACACCCCTTCACCAAACGATGCAAAGTTCTTGCAATCCTATCTTCCCCGGACGGCAAGTCCGGCTCACTTCCACCGCGAAACCCATCACGCCCTTCGGCGGTCTGGTCAGCCTCATCG
>JBFZFJ010000214.1:0-4760 GCA_041306405.1 Verrucomicrobiales bacterium
CGCCGCTGCACGCCACGCGCGGCGACCGCCGGCTGGCGGACGCCTTCGCCTGTCTCCGCCACCACCTGCCGCTCGACCGGGCGGGCCGCCTGCTCGCGCCCAACGGCGAGCGGCATTTGAAATCCCCGCGTGAAATGGCGGCGCTGTTTTCCGACCTGCCAGAAGCTGTTGGAAACACGCTGCGCCTCGCGGACCGGATCGGCTTCACCCTGCAAAACCTCGACTACCGCTTCCCGGATTTCCCGGACGGCCGGGGGAACCCGCTTTCGCTCACCGAGCAGACGACGCTTCTGCGCCGCCACGCCTACGCCGGCGCCTCGCGGCGTTACGGGATTTGCAGCGAGCGGGTGAAAAACCAGATGGAGCACGAGCTGGCGATGATCCACCGCTTGGGATTTCCCGGCTATTTCCTCATCGTCCACGACCTCGTCGAGTTCGCCCGCGGCCGCGGCATCCTCTGCCAGGGCCGCGGCTCGGCGGCGAACTCGGTGGTCTGTTACGCGCTGGGCATCACCGCGGTCGATCCCGTCGGCAGCGGACTGTTGTTCGAGCGCTTTCTATCCGAAAACCGCCGGAGCTGGCCGGACATCGACATCGACTTCCCCTCCGGCGGACGGCGCGAGGAAGTGATCCAGCACGTTTTCAAAAAATACGGCGCGCGCAACGCGGCGATGACCGCCAACGTCATCACCTACCGGCCGAAATCCGCGTTCCGGGAAATGAGCAAGGTGCTGGGTTTCCCGCCCTCGGTGGCGGAGCGGTTTTCCGGCAGCGCCTCTTCTTCCGAGGGCGGAAAGGCGGCGTTCGAGGAGCGCGTCGCCGGTATTTTGCCGCCGTCGCATCCACGGCTGCCGGCGCTTTGCCATCTCTATGATGCCGTGCTCGGGATGCCGCGCCACCTCGGCCAGCACTCCGGCGGGATGATCGTCTGCGACCACGGGCTCGACGCGGCGGTACCCTTGCAACCCGCCACCATGCCGGGACGCACCGTCGTCCAGTGGGACAAGGACGACTGCGAGGACATGGGGATGGTGAAAATCGACCTGCTCGGGCTCGGCATGTTAGCCGCGCTCGAGCACGCCTTGGAAATCCGCTCCCGCCTCGGCCAGCCGCTCGATCTGGCGGCGATCCCGAAGGACGATCCGGCGGTTTTCGAGATGCTTTCCCGCGCCGACACCATCGGCACTTTCCAGGTCGAGAGCCGCGCGCAGATGGCCACCTTGCCGGTCATGCGGCCTCGGACGTTTTACGATCTCGCCATCCAGGTCGCCATCATCCGGCCCGGCCCGATCGTGGGCGACCTCGTCCACCCCTACCTGAACCGGCGCAACGGCCGCGAGAAAATCGACTGCATCCACCCCGCTTGTGAGGAAATCCTGGCGCGCACGTTAGGCGTCCCGTTGTTTCAGGAACAAGTGCTGCGGATGGCGATGGCGGTGGCCGGATTCAGCGGCGCGGAGGCCGACGAACTCCGGCGGGCGATGGCCTTCAAGCGCAGCGACGACCGCATGGAAAACGTCACCGCCAAGCTCCGCCTGCGGATGAGCGAGCGCGGAGTCGCGGCCGAGGTGCAGGAGAAAATCGTCGCGTCTATCGGCTCGTTCGCGCTCTACGGATTTCCGGAGAGCCACGCCATTTCCTTCGCGCTCATCGCCTACGCGAGCTGCTGGCTCAAGGTCCACCACCCGGCGGAATTCTACGCGGGGCTCGTCAACCACCAGCCGATGGGTTTCTACTCGGTCAACACGCTGCTGCAGGACGCGCAACGCCACGGCATCCGCATCAGGCCGGTTTCGTGTATCCGGAGCGGCGAGCTAACGGAGGTGGAAAACGCCGCCACCCTGCGCCTCGGCCTGCACCGCATCAAAGGCTTGTCCGTTGCGACCAGGGGCCGGATCATCGGCGAAAGGGAAAAATCACCGTTTTCCTCGCTGGAGGATTTCCTCGCGCGGGTGCGGCCGGGCGCGAAGGAAAAGCGCGCGCTCGCCCAGGCCGGCGCTTTAAACGGGCTGCCGGAAATCGACCACCGCCGCGAGGCTTTGTGGCAAGTCGAGCTGCCCTTGCACGACGACCTGCTGCTGCCGCGCCGCCCGGTCCGGCACGGGATTCTTCCAGTCATGTCGGCGGCGGAGCGCTTGTCGGCCGACTTCGCCACGCAAGGAGCCAGCACCGGCCCGCACCCGATGTTTCTCTGGCGGGAACATCATGGCACTCGCGACATTCTACGCGCCAGCGATTTACAAAACCTCCCGCACGGCATTCCCGTCACCGTCGCCGGCATGGCGATCTGCCGCCAACGGCCCGGCACCGCCAAGGGACATTGCTTCATTTCTCTCGAAGACGAGACCGGCATCGCCAACCTCTTCGTCCCGAAAACCACGTTTCACCGCCTGCGGGGCGTGATCACCAGCGAGCCGTTTCTCCGGGTGGAGGGCATTCTCCAGCGCTCCGAGGGCGACCAGCCCACTGTCTATGTCTTCCACATCGAGGCGCTGTCCGGGATCGAGCCGGAGCACGCCGCGCGGTCGCATGATTTCCACTGACGCCCTTAAAACGTCATCGGCGGATGTTGAAGGGGGAACCTACAACATCCGCCGACTTGTTTTGGGGGGAGTGCGTCGTGGTCCGCGTCACTTTGGGGGGAGATGTGACAGCGGCGACACCCAAGATGTATCTCATTTCCGGCCACAAACCATGACGTGATCGCGTAGGGATGAATCCTTTTTCATCCGGAAATCCGATTCCCCCGCCCGCCGAGTCGGCGGAGGTTGGAGGGGGAACCCACAACCTCCGCCGACTGGTCTTTGGGGGGAGATGTTTTCGGGGGGAGATGTTTTCGGGGGGAGATTTTTCGGGGGGAGATCACCCGCTCACGGCAAGCACTGGGGGGCTGCGTTTGCCGTGAATCACGGGATCTTGTTTTCCCTGCTTCCGCCCGCACGCCGTGGCGTGGAACTTTCGCAAGGATCATTAATTCATCATTTATCGAAGATGAGTTCAAGCAATTTCCCACACTAAATCCAAAGTCAGGGCCGGAGAGAAAACTGTGAGGTGCCGCAAAACAGCGAGGCACCGCATTCTCCTAATTTTTTCCAAATTAGGAATTGGCTTGATACTCGGGGCATTTGCTCCTAATTTGCTCCTAGTTTTCCAAAACTTAGGAGCAAATCATGAAATTCCCCCAATCGCCACCTGCCTGGCAACCGCTGATGGATCGTGCGATCCAGCAGGGGAAGGGAGACGCGTTCATGGAAATCAGCCATCAGGAGAACCTGAGGCCGGACCGGTATTTGCACTGGGATGATTTCCGCTACCGTGCTGCGGACAAGGACGGCCTGACGAAAGAAGAGCAGTGGGCGGCGATCCGGATGGGGCGGGCGATGCGTTCCCAGCCGCTGCCGTTGCTGGACACGAAAGGGCAGCCGTTCACCTTTTTTCTGACTCCGAAGGCTTACGGGCTGCTTCGGGAAATCGACCTCCACTGCGGGGCCGCGCCGTCCGGGAGCGCCGTGGTGCGGGAGGAAGCGAGCCGCCATCAGTTCGATTCGCTGATGGAGGAGGCGCTGACGTCGAGCCAGCTGGAGGGGGCGGTCGTCACCCGGTGGGAGGCCCGGGAAATGGTCCGCAACCAGCGCCCGCCAGCCACCGAACACGAACGGATGGTGATGAACAACTACCGCACGATGCGACTGCTCACGGAGTTGAAAGAGCAGCCGCTCACTCCGGAGATGGTCCTGCGCATTCACCGTGAAGTGACGGCGGGCACCTTGAAGGACGCGGCGTATGAAGGAAAGCTCCGCGGCGCGGGCGACGACGTGCGGGTGGAGGACGAGGAGAGCGGCGAGGTGTTCCACACGCCGCCGGACGCGTCCGCCCTGCCGGAGCGGATCGGGAAGCTTCGCGAGTTCGCTAACGAAGCCGGGATGACGGGCTTTCTCCATCCCGTGATCCGCTCCATCGTGCTGCATTTCTGGATCGCCTATGACCATCCGTTTGTGGATGGCAACGGCCGGACCGCGCGGGCTTTGTTCTACGGGTCAATGCTCCGGAACGACTACTGGCTGGCGGAGTATTTCTCCATCTCCCATGAAATTCTCAAGGCGCCCAAGCAATACTATCGGGCTTTCCTGCACACCGAAACCGATGGCAACGATCTGAATTATTTCATCCTCCATCAGCTGGAGATCATCTGTGCTTCGATCGCCACGCTCAAGGAATCCATCCGCACCAAACAGGAGGAAGCAGAGTCCCTGCGCCGGAATCTCGGGGCGGGTGGCGAGTTCAACCACCGCCAGATCGCGCTGCTCAAACATGCGCTCAAACATCCGTTCGCGGCTTACACCGTGGTCGGCCACCAGACGTCCCACGGCACTTCCAACCAGACGGCGAAAAACGACATCGCGGCCCTCGAAGCGAAGGGCTTTCTCCAGCGCGACAAGGTCGGCAAGGCGTTTGTTTACAGCCCGGCCCCGGATCTCGCGGGGAAACTGGGTTTGTGATAGTCACATCGATTCGATGCTGGTAGATCTCCATCAGCCATGAAGCAGTCAAACCAAAGCGCCGGCCTGACAGGTGCCATCCGCGGCTGCGCCTCGTGGCAGGACATCCAGGACAAGTGGCGGGGTTTCCCGGAGAAACAGAAGGGCGACCTCTTCGAGGAACTCGTCAAAGCCTACCTCCAGCTGGACCCGGAATACGCCAGCAAGCTCAAGCACGTCTGGCTGGGCGGCGAGGTCCCGCAAGCCATCGCCCGGAAACTC
>JBFZFJ010000215.1:0-8559 GCA_041306405.1 Verrucomicrobiales bacterium
ATACCTATGGCGGCACCGGCCGTCACGGCGGTGGTGCTTTCTCCGGCAAGGACCCGTCCAAGGTGGATCGCTCCGCCGCCTACATGGGCCGATGGGTCGCGAAAAACGTGGTCGCCGCCGGCCTCGCCACCAAGTGTGAGGTGCAGTTCGCCTACGCCATCGGCCATCCGCTTCCCGTTAGCGTGCACGTCGACACCTTCGGCACGGGCACCAAGCCGGATGAGAAGATTCTCGCAGCCATCCTGAAGGTTTTCTCCTTCAAACCAGCCGACATCGTCAAGCAGCTCAAGCTGCTCCGCCCGATTTACTCGAAGTCCACCAACTACGGCCACTTCGGCAAAACCGACCCTGATCTCACCTGGGAAGCCACCGACAAGGCGGCCGCTCTCATCAAGGCAATCGGCTGATTCCATCATCTATCCAACAATTATATGAGCTTCACAGACTACAAAGTAAGGGACATCGGCCTCGCCGATTTCGGCCGCAAGGAAATCGAAATCGCCGAGCACGAAATGCCAGGCCTGATGGCTACCCGTGAGAAATACGGCAAGGAAAAGCCGCTGCAAGGCGTGCGCATCATGGGTTCGCTGCACATGACGATCCAGACGGCGGTTCTTATCGAAACGCTCGTCGATCTCGGTGCCGAAGTGCGCTGGGTTTCCTGCAATATTTTCTCTACTCAGGACCACGCCGCCGCAGCCATCGCTGCAACTGGTGTTCCTGTCTTCGCTTGGAAAGGCGAGACCCTCGAGGAGTATTGGTGGTGCACTTGGAAGGCGCTGGTCAATCCAGCAGGCCTCGGACCTGAGCTCATCGTCGATGACGGTGGCGACGCGACCCTGCTCATCCACAAAGGCTACGAACTCGAAAACGGTTCCGACTGGGTCAACACCCCGTCCGGCAACCACGAGGAACAAGTCATCAAGGACCTTCTCAAGGACGTGCATGCGAAACAACCCGGTATCTTCGCGAAGATCGTGAAGGACTGGAAGGGCGTTTCCGAGGAAACCACCACCGGTGTCCATCGCCTCTATCAAATGGCCAAGGCCGGCACGCTGCTTGTCCCCGCCATCAACGTGAACGACTCGGTCACCAAGTCGAAGTTCGACAACCTCTACGGCTGCCGCGAGTCGCTTGTGGACGGCATCAAGCGCGCCACCGACGTGATGATTTCCGGCAAGGTCGGCGTGGTCTGCGGTTATGGCGACGTCGGCAAAGGCTGCGCCCAAGCCCTCCGCGGCCAGGGCGCGCAAGTCGTCGTCACCGAAGTCGATCCGATCTGCGCGCTGCAAGCCGCGATGGAAGGTTTCCGCGTGCTGACCCTCGAAGACACCCTCGGCTGGGGCGACATCTATGTCACCACCACCGGGAACTTCGACATCATCCGCCTTGAGCACATGGAGAAGATGAAGGACCAGGCGATCGTTTGTAACATCGGCCACTTCGACAACGAGATCCAGATCGACAAACTCAACGAGGCTCCCGGCGTGATCCGCACCAACATCAAGCCACAGGTGGACAAATACACCTTCCCGGGCGGCAACAGCATTTACATGCTCGCCGAAGGACGCTTGGTGAACCTCGGCTGTGCCACCGGCCACCCGAGCTTCGTGATGTCCAACAGCTTCACCAACCAGACGCTGGCGCAAATCGACCTCTGGAAGAACCGGGACACCAACAAGCCCGGCGAGGTCACCGTGCTTCCAAAGCACCTCGACGAGGAAGTCGCCCGACTCCACCTCGCCAAAGTCGGAGCCAAGCTCACGACCCTGACGCAGGCACAGGCGGACTACATCAACGTCCCGGTCGAAGGTCCTTACAAGGGCGAGCAATATCGTTATTGATTCGCCTCCGGATCCACTCCCTTCAGCCAGTCGTGAAAACGGCTGGCTGTTTTTTTTGGGAAAATGCTTGAAATGATTCATAAGATGCATTTTAATGCTTCTTATGAAAAAGAAGCCGGTGAACTATCATGATCACATCCCGCCGGAATCCTCCGTCCTCAGGGAACCGGAAGCCGCTTACATGATCGAGTGGGTCCGGGACGGACTGCCGCTGGCGGAATTTCACGCCATGCAGGAAACGCTGGGCGTGACGGAGGAGCGACTGGGTGGCCTGCTCGGGATGTCCCGGGCCACGCTTCACCGCCGGAAAAAGGGCGGGGTTCTGGATCGGGCCGAGTCAGACCGTTTGGTCCGCTACGCGCGGTTGGTGGCTCACGCCTGCGCGGCGCTTGGCGGGCTGGAAGGCGCGCGGTCATGGCTGGCGGCTCCGGCCTTCGCCTTTCACGGGGAGTGCCCGCTGGATTTCGCGGACACCGAGATCGGCGCGCGCGAGGTGGATGCTTTGTTGGGGCGTTTGGAACACGGCGTTTTTTCCTGATCATGGCGCTGTTTTACCGGATCGTGCAGGAGCAGTGGGCGTCCTCGGCGCTGGATGGCGAGGGCGCGCGTCGTTACGGCGGACGCTGGAATTTGCCGGGTGTCGCGGCGGTCTATCTGGCTGAGTCGCGGGCTCTCGCGGCGCTTGAAATCCTGGTGCACGCCCCGCGGGAGGCGCTGCGGCTGAATTGGATCGTTATCGAGTTGGAAATCCCCGATTCGCGGATCGAACGAGTTTCGCAGTCGGCCCTTCCTAAAAACTGGCGGGCGCAGCCATCGTCGCGGGCCGCCCAGGCATTCGGCGCAAGCTGGTTGCGGTCTGGCAGCAATCTCGCGCTGCAATTGCCGAGCGTGGTGATTCCCGAGGAAAAATCCCTTTTGCTCAACCCTTTTCATCCATGGATGAGCGAGCTGGTCCCGGGCAAGCCGCTGCCGTTCAGCTTTGATTCGCGGCTGGCGGGATGACTGGCAATAGATAGGGGTTCTTTTTTGAGGCGGTCTTGGGGTTTGGGAATATGAAAAAATCCTACAAGATCGCGCAGAACGAGACGACCATCTCGCAGTATGCCGAGTTCCTCAATGCCGTGGCCAAGACGGACAGCTACTCGCTCTACAACGCGGGCATGACCACCAGCTATATTAACGGCATCTCGCAGAGTGGGTCGTCTGGTAGTTTCACCTATTCCGTGAATCCCGGCAGCGGCAACAAGCCGATCACCTTTGTGAGCTGGTTCGACGCGGCGCGTTTCACCAACTGGATGCACAACGGCCAGCTTACCGGCGCACAGACCGCCGCCACCACGGAAGACGGAGCCTACACGCTCAACGGCGCAACCAGCGGCGTGAGCGTAAGCAAGAACGTGGGGGCCACAGTCTGGATTCCTTCCGAAAACGAGTGGTATAAAGCGGCCTATTACGATCCGAACAAGAGCGGTGCCGGCGTGGGCGGCTACTGGGCGCAGGCGACGCAGAGCAATACGATTTCGGGAAATACCATCGGCGTGGCGGATTTCGCGAATTATTACGACGGGGACTATGTGGGCTATCCGGGGATGGCTCTCACCGATGTGGGCGCGTATGGGATGAATTCACAAAGCGCGTATGGGACCAACGACCAGGCGGGGAACGTGTTTGAATGGAACGATGCTGATATTTATGGTTGGACGCGCGGGCTGCGGGGCGGTTCCTGGGATCTCAACTCGAGCTACCTGCCCGCGTCCTACCGCAACGGCCTCGCGCCCACGGACCAGTACGGCAACATTGGGTTTCGTGTCGCCAGTGTCCCCGAGACCTCAGCAGGCCTGTTGACGTTGTTGTCAGCTAGCGCGTTTCTCACCAGAAGACGTCGTTCTCCCCTTTGATCTTTTGCTCTTTTACCCTTTTTCTTCCTCTTCAGAGGTGGCGCGCTCTCGCTGAGAGCGCAGGCCAATGAGGTGGGTTGTAGCGGCGGTCTGCGACCGTCGATAGCGAGTGAAGAAGCGCGTAAGCTCTTTCTCATTGGCTGCGACGCTCATAGAGACGCCGCTACAAACCCCTCCGCCGCAGGCGGACGAAATTTTCTCGCAAAATGAAGCCCCCCGGTCCCGAAGCCCCCGTCGTCCTCGTAAAATGGTATGACTACGCCAAGTGGCTGCTGGAGCGCGTGGAAAACTTCCCGAAAAGCCAACGCTTCATCCTCGGCCAGCGCCTCACCGGACAAGCGATGGATGTGCTGGACCTGCTAGTGGAAGCCTCCTATGCCCGCGACAAGGCGGAGATCCTCGCCACCGCGAACAGCAAGATGGAAGTGCTGCGCTGGACCGTCCGCATGGCCAAGGACCGCAAGCTGTTCACCCCCGCGCAATTCGAATTCAGCGCGCGAGCCCTGCGCGCGAGCCCTCAACGAATGCGGCCGGATGGTCGGCGGCTGGCTCAAGAGCCGTGGCGGAGTGATTCCACCTCTCAGCGCAGGCGGCGGCGTGTGACGCGCTGTCTCATGTGGACGATGGTCACCACTTGCAACTCATCGGCGCAGACACCGTAAATGATCCGGTAGGAACCTTCATGCACCTCGCGCAGGCCGGACTCGATGAATTCATGGACGGGGTGTCCTCTGGAGGGCGTTGCGGCAGCACGTTCGACGCGGGAGATCAGGCGATCGACCTGCAAACGAGCGTAGTGCTCCGAATCGCGGGCGATGAAGCCCCTGATCGCATGCAGATCGCGTCGCGCTTGCTCTGACCATGCGATACTCATGCCACGCCGAACTCGTTGCGGATGGATGCGTGGTCATGAATGCGTCCGTCTCGCAAATCGGCCAGACCGGCTTCGATTTTCTGGCGGACGAGGATTTCATACATCAGATCATCCCAACTGGCGGACTCGGGCAATTGGCGCACCAGACGGGCGGCCTCTTTCTTGATGGAAGTTTTTTTTTCTGCTGAAGGCATGCCACGAATCAATCTCAAAGGGGGGTGCGATGCAAGCCGCCATTACTGGTGCGTTGAGTCACACTTGGAATTCGTGGTTTCCATTTGCCGGTTTGGTTTCACGCTGTGCGGGTGCCATGGCCAAAACCCACAAACACCTTTGGCAAAAAGTCACCAGCCTGGGCAACCTGATGCAGGCAGCGAACCTCGCGATGAGCGGCCGCCGCAGCCTCGCCCCCGCCGCCGGATTCTTCGCCGAGTGGGAACTGGAATGCGTGAACCTCTCCGAAGAACTGGAGAATGGCAGCTACCTCCCCGGCCCGTCCCACGGCAACGCGGGGCGTCAGTCAGGTCTGAAACGGCCAGATCCGCAGGGGTGGTAAAAAGCTCCTGCAACCGTTCAGCTTTGATTCCCGGCTGGCGGGATGACGCGGTATTCATCCAGCAAGCGCCGCGGCCCTAGCAGGTGCGAGCCTTGCGGGTCGATGAGGAAATAGCCGGAAAGCGCGCGGCGACCGAGCAGCATCGGGCAGAGCATTTCGGAGCGGTCCGCCAGACTCAGGAGAATGCTCCAGCGGAAACCGCCCGGCAGCACGGCGGCGGTCTCGATGAAAATCCGGTTTCTAGCGGCACCGGAGGAACTGCGGACCCGCGCAAGCCGCGCCACCGGAGCCTCGCAGGAAATCACTTCGGCGTAGTGATTGGTAGTGGTGAAACGGACGGTTTTTTCGTCCGCCGATAGTTTGACGTTTTCCGCGTGGATGCTGGAGCTGCGCGCGCCGCTGTCGGTTTTCGCGTTCATCGGGGAAATCCCGAGATCTGGCAGGGCTATCCATTCGCGGCGGCCGATGACTAACCGCGGCATGCCGGTCCCGCGCCACGGCAAGCCGAGCGAGGCGGCGAGGTCCCGGGACGTGGACTCGACGGGCAGGGGGACGGCTTTGTAAATGGGTTTCACGGATTGAGGAGCGAGGCCGCCATGGCGCGCGCTTGTTCGCCGCCGCCGCCTAACATTCGGACGAGTTCCTGGACTCGGGTTTCTCCCAACACCGGATAGAGTCGCGAGCGGGTGCGGCCGCCGGACACCTCCTTTTCCACCACGAAATGATGGGTGGCGATGGCGGCGACCTGCGGGAAATGGGTGATGGCCACGACCTGATGACGGGTGCCGAGCGCCGCCATTTTCCGGCCGACCGCGCGGGCGACTTCGCCGCCGACGTTGGCGTCGATCTCGTCGAAAACCATCAACGGCGTGGCGTCCTGATCGGCGAGCGCGGACTTAACGGCAAGCATCACGCGGCTGATTTCACCGGAGGAAGCGATCTGGCGGAGTGGCAGCAGCGGCTCGCCGGGGTTGGGGCCGAATTGGAATTCGATCGATTCCAGACCTTGCGGTCCCGGTTCCAACAGCGTTTTGAGCGGCGCTTCGAACGAGGATTGTTTGAAGCCGAGATCCTTGAGCTGGCCGGAAATCTCCTTGGCGAGCTTCGGCGCGGCCTTGCGGCGGAGTGTGCCGAGGGATTTGCCGCCGGTATCTAACTTCGTGCGGCAGGCGGCGAGCTCGCGCTCCAGGGTTTCGAGTTTTTCGCCGCGGTTTTCGATGGTGTCGAGGCGGGCGGCGGCGGCGTCCCGGCGGGCGAGCACGTCGGTGAGCGAGGGGCCGTATTTGCGCTTGAGCGATTCGAGCAAATTGACGCGCTCTTCGAGTGTGGCGGCCTCGGCGGGGTTGATGTCGAGTTCGTCGGCGTAATCGGCGAGATTGCCTTCGAGGTCCTGGAGTTCGAGGCAGGCGGTTTCGAGCGAAGCGGTGCGCTCGCGGATCGATGGATCGAGCTTTTCGAGATCGCGGACGAGGCGCTGGACTTCGGTGAGGCGTTCGAGGATTCCGTCATCGCCGTTGAGAGCGGCGGTCGCGGCGGCGGCGGCTTCGACTAGGCGGCTCGCATTGGAAGCGCGGCGCCAGCGGTCTTCGAGATCCTGCTCGTCCTCGGGCTTGAGATTCGCCCCGTCGATTTCCTGGAGCTGATAGCGGAGCAGTTCGAGTTCCTGTTCGCTGGCGTTTTCCGCATGGCGGATTTCCTCGAGCTCGGCGGCTTTGGTGCGCCACGAGCGGTAAAAATCGCGGTAGCTGGAAACGGCGGAATCCGCGCCGGCGTAGGCGTCGAGCATCGCGAGCTGGCGCTCGGTGGAGAGCAGCGACTGGTGGTCGTGCGGGCCGTGGAGGTCGACGAGGTGCTCGCCGAGGCGCTTCAGCAGCGCGAGCGTGACGGGGGAGTCGTTGATGAACTGGCGGTTCGCAGTCTGCCCGATGACGCGGCGGATGATCAGCTGCGTGTCGTCGCACGGATCAAGCCCGCCGTCTTCGAGGATGGCGTTGATTTCCAGCGGGTCCTTGAGCTCGAAAACCGCCTCGACCGAGCAGCTTTCCTCGCCGGTGCGGATGAGCGATTTTTCAGCGCGCTCGCCGAGGACCAGTTTGAGGGCGCCGACGATGACGGATTTGCCGGCCCCGGTTTCTCCGGTGACGCTGATGAGGCCTGCGCCGAGTTCCCATGCGAGTTCATCGACGAGGGCGAGATTGCGGATTTTGAGAAGAGTGAGCATTCGTTTTGCGGAACGGGGGGCAGTATGCAAGGGTCGCCGCAGGAAGCAATGGCGGCTGAATTTTCCTTAACATTTCTTGGCACGGGGACCTCGGTGGGGGTGCCGGTGATTGGTTGCGATTGTCCGGTTTGCACGTCGGATGACCCGAAAAACAAGCGGTTCCGGTCGTCGGTGGTGGTGCGGGCGGGGGATCAGACCTTGCTGGTGGACTCGGGGCCGGATTTGCGGATGCAGGCGCTGCGCGAGGGATTGCGGGCGATCGACGCGGTGATTTACACCCACGCGCATGTGGATCACGTGGCGGGATTTGACGAGTTGAGGGCGTTTTGCTGGCGGAAAAAGGGGCCGCTGCCGATGCATGCGACGGAGGACTGCATGGACACGTTGAAATGCATGTTCGGCTGGGCATTTTCGCCTGACAACGTGATCGACGGCTATGTCAGGCCGGATGTCCGGATCATTGACGGGCCGTTTTTTTATGGCGACCTGAAGGTGACGCCGCTGCCCGTCGAGCACGCCGCGGTGGAGACGATCGGTTATCTGTTCGAGTGGCCGGGAGCGGGGAAAACGGCGTATTTGCCGGACGTGAAGCGGATTCCGGAGGAGACGATGCGGATGCTGCGGGGGGTGGACATTCTAATCGTCGATGCGCTGCGGACGACGGAGCATCCGACGCATTTCACGCTGGCCGAGGCCTTGGCGGCGGCGGCGGAGGTGGGGGCGAAGGAAACTTGGTTGACGCATTTGAGCCATGAATACGACATCGGATCGATTTCCAAAGAGCTTCCCGCCGGCGTGCGGATGGCGTGGGACGGGCTGCGGATTTCGCTGTAAGCTGCGCCGGGCCTTGCATGATCCGGGTATCCGGGCATGCTTCCCGCGATGAGAATTTTCGCACTGGTTTTGCTGCTGCTGGCGGGAGGTCCGCTGGTTTCGAGCGCGGCGATTTCGCCTGAATCCGTGGCGGTGCTTTACAATCGCGCGGTGCCGGAATCCCGGAAACTGGCCGAAATGTATCGCGACGCGCGGGGAATCCCGGCGGAAAACCTGATCGGCTTGGACATGCCGGCCGCGGCTGACATTTCGCGTGAGGATTTCGAGAAATGGATTTTGAAACCGCTGCGCTGGGAATTCGAGGACCGGCGTTGGTGGAAGCGCCAGAAGGA
>JBFZFJ010000216.1:0-2780 GCA_041306405.1 Verrucomicrobiales bacterium
GTGATCTCGTGGCCGGCGATGGTGTATTGGGAAATCACGCGGTCCTCGTATTCGATCTCCACCGGGATGGAATCGTCGGGCAGGTAGGCGTTCGCCTTGTCGAGGATGGAGGCCATCTTGCCGGTCTCGATGCGGTGGTCGTAGTCCTGGCCGACCCAGACCTGAAGCTGGCAGGTGAGGGATTCGCGGAGCGTGCCACCGCAGTCGAGGAAGGTCTTTTGGACCCGTCCGACTTCGGTGACGTGGAAGGAGACGGGGACCGCAGCGCCATCGGGGAGCTGGATGCGGAAGTGGCGGTCGGCGTGCTCGCGGAGCAGGGATTTGAGTTCGGAGAGGTTCATGGGGTGGCTTTGGATTTGCGCCGGGTGGCGAGTTGCTTGGGGCGGGGGCAGCAGGAGTTTTCGCGCTGGGAAAGTCGTTTGGCGGCCTTGGCGGGGTCCTCGGGATGAAGCTCGTCGCCGGCGAAGTGCTTGGCGATGGCGCGGACCAACGGCAGGTGCTCGCGGGTGATGCGGAAGTAGGTCCACTTCTCGCACTTCTCGCTTTCGAGCAGGCCGGCCTTGCGGATGACCTGAACGTGGCTGGAGACGGAGGACTGCGGCATGCCGAGGATGTCGGCGAGCTCGCAGACGCAGAGGGCGTCGTCCATCACCAGCCGGACGATGCGCCAGCGGGTGTCGTCGGCGAGGGCGCGGGTAAATGTGACGGGATTCGTCATGACGAGATTTATCGTTACGGGTGATCTCGGTGGGAGCAAGGGATTTTTCGGGGAGGGCTCAAAGCCGATCTCGTCCGATGCGACGCTTCGCGTTTGTTAGTTGTAGCTGGGGCATCTTGCCCCAGTCCGTTCCGGGGGCGTCTCGCCCCTCGGAGGTCACGGGCTGGCGATGGTTCAAGGGGCGAGACGCCAGTAGTGTTCGGCATGCAATGAGCTGACGGCGGGGTTCGCGTCTATCCACCGTCTTGGCTTTTCGGGTTGCTTTGCCCATCCTGCGCCTGGCGGTCCAGCACCACCTTGCTCTGGCTTCCGTACACAGCTTCGCCACGCCTGCTTGCGCGGCGCGCCGCTCCCGGATCTATCAACCTCTCGTCTTCGCGGGTCCGAGGGCGGCGGCCAGTTCCTCGTCGCTTGCCCAGCCCATCATCCAGAACCTCAGCCGTTCCATCTGGCGCTTGGTCGGAAGTTTTCCTCCCCGCCGGGAGAGCAGCAGCGCGGCAATCAGCGCGCAATAGATCTGGGTCGCGACGCCGTCCTCGCTCTCCGCCAGCCAGTGGCGGCAGGGCAGCAGGCATTTCACCCACCGGAAGAACAGCTCGATGGTCCAGCGCTGTTTGTAGATTTCGCAGAGTTCCCAGGCGCCGACTTCTTCCACGGGAAGATTGGTCAGGATCACGATGTGGTCCCGGCCGGGACCCGGCACCAGCCGGACCAGACGCCAGCCGTTGTCCTGCGCGTCGCGGTGCCCGAGGGCGACCCGTTGATGGTGGGTGATGCCTCTTTTCCGGTCCTTCTCCGAGACGGGGATCTTCTCGAGTTCCTCGATCACGGACTTGTCCTGGAGCCTGACCACGAAAGACGCCCCGACCCGGTCCATGCGCCGCAGCAGGTCGTAGTCGCCGGAGTAGTTGCGGTCGCCGACATAGACGACGCCGGGTTCCAGCAGCCCGTGGCGCAGCACCGAGCGTTCGCACTCGCGCGCTGCGACGAGCTTCGCCCCGCCGACGCCGGGTTCGAACAGCCGCCATCGCAGGTGTAATCTTACGGCGTTTTGTTTGCTGGAAAACTGATCCCGCCAGTGCGCCCAGCCCATCCTTGGAAGCACTTCCCAGAGGCTGCTGTCGATGGCTTCAATCTTCCTGCCTTTCATGGCCAGGGTTAGCGATTCGGGCGGGTCTCCGGCGAGGTCTGCCATCAACTCGCGCAGGACGGCGGCGAGCAGCTCGGGATCGAAAACACTCTGGGCTTCCGAGAAGCTTGCCAGGCTAACTTTGGGCAGCCCGGTCCTGACTTGGTATTCGCCGAGTTTCGATGCCTCGCAAAGCCCCCGCATGGTGTCGACGACGGGATTGAGCAGGGTGAAGAGCACCATGGAGAAATAATCCGCGGCGTCGAAGCCGCGCCGCGGATCGAGTTCGCGAGGGGATTTCGTCCTGCGGTCGTCGAGTCCGGAAAAGACTCCGCGAAAGCGCTCCAGGAGCTTGAAGCCCTGGAGGCTGGAAGCATCGGAAATAGCGGGTTTGGACTTGCGCGGCACCGCGGAAGTTATGGCCGTACGAGCTGGAGAGTACAAGTGACGCTTCTGTCACAAAGCGTCCTCAAAAACGCAGCAGATCCGATGCCGAACACTACTGGCATCTTGCCCCAGTCCGTTCCGGGGGCGTCTCGCCCCGCGGATTGCAGGGCGGGTGGATTCAAGGGGCGAGACGCCCCTTGAACGGACTGGAGCGAGACGCTCAAGCCACGCTTCACGGCGCGAAGCGTCGGATCAAAGGCGGCATACCTCACTCCCCGCCCTTCACCGGCTCCCCGCCTTTCTCCACCTCCAGCAGCTTCGCCCCGTGCAGCAGCCGGCAGAATTCCTTCTTCGTCAGCACGTGGTGCTCGCCTTCCTTCGTCTCCAGGTCCGCCATCGTCTTGTAAGCCACCTCGAAGCGCTCCAGCCGGGTGATCCGGATGAACTCCGCGCCCTTCTTCCACACTTGGTTTTGCTGCAACTTCATGCTGAATCCTGAGCAGCAGCGCAGCCGATGATGGCGAGGTTCATGGGGTGGAGAAGTTC
>JBFZFJ010000217.1:0-8108 GCA_041306405.1 Verrucomicrobiales bacterium
GTTGGAGACACAGCGATATGACTGGGACGTGATGGGAGCGGAGAATGTGACGGTGGTAAGTTCGTTGGAGTCATTGCCCGGCCGCCAATGGAGCACCCGCCGCATCAAGACTCTGACGGGCTCATTTGCCGTGGTGAATCACCTCGGCATGGCGGATTTCAAGCTATCGGCTGGCGGGAAAGACTTTCGGTTCGCGTTCGAGATTGTATCGCGCAAGCTGGATTATCACACGGAGTTCCGCCAGATCACCGAAGACATCGCAGACTTCTGTCAGCAACTCCTGCTGAACTGGGATGCGCCGACCTCCTTGAATTTCGCCATCGATCCAGAGCACGCCGCTCGATTGATGCTGGAACAGTTTTTGTTTCTCCGCTCGCATCTCCAACCGGAGCGTCTGGGAGAGATTTTGGAATCGATTCAGCGACGTCCGAACTCACGACTGACCAGCGATGCCCACTGGACGCCCTCGGCATCCGCGGGTTCGCAGGATTGGCTGAGAAATCCGATGAGCATGGCACGGGATTGGCGAAGGACGGCAAACGGAATGAAACCGATCCCGGCGCAGGTGATGGACATCCGCAAGGAGGACTCGGTCAATACCGCTCCCAATCGTTTCATCAAGTTCGCCTTGTCGCAATTCCGCGACTTGTGCCGCGAGGTGGTGGAAAAGCACCCGTCGGCGCTCAGTCTGGTGCATGAGGCGGTTGAGCTGGGTGCCGCTTTGGAGGCCGCGCTGGCCCGTCCGTTCTTCCGCGAACTCGGGACGCTAAATCGACTTCCGCTCGACAGTCCGACTCTTCAGAAGCGCGATGGCTATCGTGAGATCCTGCGTGCGTGGCTGCTGACCCAAGCAGCCTCAGCGCTTGCATGGAATCGGGACGAAGATAGCTATCACGGTCCGACGCGCAACGTGGCCACGCTTTATGAGTATTGGATTTTTCTCCAACTGCATGAAATCCTCGACGGGATGCCGGAGGTTTCCCGCGATCAGGAGAATCCCAAGCCATCGGACGACGCCGAGCAGTTTCTCCAAATGAAGAATGGCGAGCTGGTCATCAACCTGAAGCGAGGCAAGAAGACCTGCGCGCCGTTCACGATCCGACTCGAAACCGGGATGGTTCTCCGGCTTCACCTTTACTATGAGCGCACCTTCCAACTGCAAGCGGGCGCAACGGACGCCTCATCCTACTCGCGGCAGTTCAAGCCGGATTACACACTGGTCATTTTTCCTGAGCGTTTCGCCGATGAGCCGGCAGCAGCGAAAGATGGAAAAATCGCCTACGTGCATTTCGATGCGAAATATCGGGCGGAGAACATGAAAATGATTTTCGGCGACTTGGCGCAAGATGAGGATCTGGATGCCGAAAAGCAGGACGGCAAAGCCACATCCACTTACAAGCGGGGCGATCTGCTGAAGATGCACACCTACAACGATGCTGTCCGCCAAACTGCTGGTTCTTACGTGCTCTATCCGGGATCGGACACGGAAACGCGGCTGAATAAGTTCCATGAAATCGTCCCCGGCGTGGGAGCGTTTGTCCTAAAGCCCGGCAAAGAAGAATGCCGGACCGTCCTGAAGAACTTCCTGATGGATATCTTCCTTCATCAGGCGGATCAGTTCACGCAGTATCGGCATTTTTCCGACGTGCTTCATGCCACGGTCCGGGAAGCACCCAGCCATTCCGGTGGAGATCAGACTCATCGTCCCGGAGCCGACTGCGTGCTGGTTTATCTCAAAGAAGACGCTCGGGAGCTCTGTCGCGAAAAGCGATTGGTCTATAGCCGCGCTCTTAAGGACGACGAAGAGCGCTCTCCGATCCGCATCCGGCTGGGCAATCTTTCCGGCGCTGTTTTGTGCCCCTATATGGGTGGTAGAACGAGCGCGAAAATCTCTCTGCCATGGCTGGCTCCTATCTTGTCATGCGAAATGCTGTCGCGCGACGCACTGTGCAGGATACTACGCAATGAAGGCTGGCTGGCCGCCACGATGCCGAAAAGTGCTTCGGCGTATTTGCTATTCCGATTGGATGAGCCGTCGGCGGCACAACCGCGGGATATTACGGGACTAACGCCCAAAGAGGGTTTTCAGGCGGTTTCCCGCAGTTTGGGTGAAGTGAATGACTGCCGGGTGATCACGCCTTGACGGGACTCGCAACCACCGAAGTGCTCGTTGCGAACGCCGAAGTGGTCATCGCGAAGGGTTAAGCGGCCGTCGCGAAGGCCGAAGTGGTCGTTGCGAAGGCTGAAGCTGCCGTTGCGAAGGCCGAAGTGGTCATTGCGAAGACCGAAGTGGCCGTTGCTAAGGGTTAAGTGCTCGTTGCTAAGGCCGGAGTGGTCGTTGCGAAGGTCGAAGTGGCGGTTGCTGACGCCGAAGCGGGCGATTACGAGGAATCCGGATGAATGAGCCTCCGGCGGGAGAAGGTGAAGTGGGCGGACCGGGCCGGATACGCCCTACCGGCGGACTGGGGCGGGGGATTGGATTTTGAATTTTGAATTTTGGATGGGGAGACGGGGATTTTTTAACCGCAGGGGCGCGAAGGCAGCAGAGGGGGTGCGGAGCCGGGACGACGGGATTTCAGATTTTTGAACAGGAGGAAACAGAGGTAACGGAGGAAGACGCTGAGGTTTTTTGGGAAGTCTTGATCTGTGTTCTTGATCTGCGTCCATCTGGATTCGCTCCGGTTCAAGGCTTAACCTGCTCCCCAATCCCGGTTGTGCTTCCTCGTAATAGCGGATGGCGTCCAGAAATTCCTGCCGGGCCTCATCCACAAATTTGACAGTCATTGCGCCAGAAGTTTGCCGGCCGCAACCATGACCTCTTCAAAGGAAACGAAACGGTCTGGGGAAGTGGGCGGAGCGCTGAAGGATGGAAGAGATCAGGAAGCGGATGGTGGGAATTCGGGTGACGGGTCGTCAGGCGGGGTGGGATAGCCGACTTCGGCCAGTTTGATGGCCGTCCATGTCCCGAGTCGGGCGAGGGAAATGTAAGGATCGATGATAGCGAGATCATCCGTTTCCGGAATGCGGACGACGTTTTCATCGTGCAGGTCATAGGCGAGCACGCCGGTGACAGGATGGAGGTAAGCGTAGTAGCCGTCGTCGCGGATGCCATCGTGGATCAGCTGCACCGGTGCGAAGCCCATCGTGGCCATGAGGTCGTCGGTCTCGGACTTGGTGACCAGCGGGCGGGAGGTGTCCACCTCGACGTGGGGCTGGGAGACGACCGGGGCAAGGTCCTTGCTTTTCGGATTGATGGTGAATCCTTCCAGCCGATAGGCGGTCTCGGGGAAGAGCACCGCATGGAGGCGCATTCGGACGAGGTAATCGCCGAGAATGCTGGAGTTGACCCCGTGGTAGAGGCGCTTGAACCAGCGCCCGGTTTTCGGATCGTAGTAAACCTGGTGTTCGGCTCCACCGCGTTTTCCTTGGTCGATCCAGTGCCGGAGGAAGCGGTCCTCATCGAAAACGTGACCGTGTTCCTCCGCCCATTTCCTGAGCGACTTGGGGCCGGCGCGGTCAACAGGCCCGAGACGGCTCAACTCCCGGAGCTGCTGCGCGAGCTGCGGGATTTCAGGTAGTCGTATCCCTTGAGCGCCTGCTCGGTAGTGAGCTTCGGCCTCTTCGAAACCACAGCCGCCGTGGCCTTCTTCGCCGGGGATTTCGGCGTGGGCACGGTGATATTGAAGAGCGGCTTCGATGGGGTGAAGTGCATAGCGATGTTGGGAACGTAGCTGAAATGCCTGAATGGTCAAGTCGGGGAGCGTCGGATCAAGACCCGAGCCATTGTCAGACCCGACCGGATTGCGGCTGGGTGTGGGAGAGGGGTCCGGAGAGTCGAGCGGGCGCATGGAGTAGGATCTGAGAGGCTGAAAGGAAGAAGTCGTGGGACACTCCTGACACGTTCTGTGGTTCACCCGTCCTTGCCCGTCCCCTGCACCCGCTCTTCGAGCAACTGGACGAAGTGCTTGATGTGGTGCGACGGCATGTGGCGCTGCCAGACGGCCCACATGTGGAAGTCGAGGTCCGAGCCGCCCGGCGTGATCGGGAGAATGACGATGTCCTGATTCGCCAGATCGAGCACATGGGGAAACAGCGAGATGCCCTGGTCCGCGGCGATGAGGGTGACCATCGAGTCGAAGCCGTCGACCTCGCGGATTCTGGCGGGCTTGCAGCCGGCGTCGGTGTAGAACTGGCAGATCGTCTCGCGGTGGCCGGAGCGGCCGAGGCAGAGCAGCGGTTCCTGCCGGACTTCTTCGAGGGTGATTTGCTTGCGGGCGGCGAGCGGATGCTGGCGGGAAATGGCGACGCCGTAAACCGAGTGGATCACGCGCACGCGGCGCAGGCTGGCGATGTTGGCCACTTCCTTGCCGTAGGCGAAGCCGATGTCGATCTTGCCGGCGGCCAGCGCGGCGAGCTGCTCGGCGGGCAGCATCTCGACGAAGGCGACCTCCACGCCGGGGTATTTCTGATGGAAAATCTTCAGCGCCTTGGGTAGGAAATCGGTGGCGATGACGCCCACGCTGCCGATCCGGAGTTTGCCGCGGTGGCCGGACTGGGCTTGGTGCGCACGCTCGACGGCCTGCCCGGCGTGGAGCAGCAGTTTCTGCGAGTCTTCGAGGAAAACCTCGCCGGCCTGGGTCAGCGAGACGTTGACGGTGTCGCGGTCGAGCAGTTTGACGGCAATCTCGTTTTCCAAATCCTTGATCTGCTTGCTCAGCGCGGGCCGGCTGATGTTCAGGCGCTGGGCGGCCTTGCGGAAACTCAGTTCCTCGGCCACCGCCACGTAGTATCTCAAATGTCGGAGTTCCATCCGCCGGACTGGTAATCAAAAGTTACCAGCATGGAAACATCAAAGTCATTCCGCGATGGTAAATCGGGGTGACAGCTAGGCTTGCCCGAACAAGCGTTCGGGCCTTTCCTGTCCACCTGCCATGCGTCCGATTCTCTTTGTTCCCTTGTCCGTCATCTGGTTGTTGCTCCCGAGTTGCGGGAAAAAGGCACCCGCCAAGCTGCCGCAAATGCCACCCGCGGCAGTGACATTTCTGCCCGCCACGGTGGAAACCGTCACCATCACCCGCGACCTGCCGGGCCGGATCGACGCGGTGCGCGTGGCGGAAATCCGGGCGCGGGTGGCCGGAATCCTGCTCAAGAAAACCTTCGAGGAAGGCGCCGATGTGAAGGCGGGCGACGTGCTTTTCCAAATCGATCCCGCGCCGCTGCAAGCCCTGCATGGCGTGGCGACAGCCAATCTCGCCCGCGCCGAGGCGAACGTGAAACAGGCGGAGAACCAGGTCAGCCGCTTCCGCGAGCTGGTGGCGATCAATGCCGTTAGCAAGCAGGACGCCGACAACGCGGAGTCCGCCCTGGTCGTGGCCAACGCCGACGTGCTGGCGGCCAGGGCGGCGCTGGCCACCGTCGAGCTCAATCTCGGCTACGCCTCGGTGACCGCGCCGATTTCCGGCCGCATCGGCAAGGCGGAAGTGACGGAAGGCGCGCTGGTGGGGCAGGGGAGCCCGACCCTGCTGGCGGTCATCCAACAGCTCGACCCGATCTATTTCGACTTCACCCAGTCGAGCGTGGATCTCATCGCGTTGAAAAAGGCGGGCTCGGATCAAAGCAAGATCACTCTCCTGCTCGAAGACGGCAGCGAGTATGGCAAGACCGGGCGCATCCTTTTCTCGGACGCCTCGGTGGATGAAACGACCGGCATGGTCACGCTGCGCGCCGAGTTTCCCAATCCCGACCACGACCTGCTGCCCGGCATGTTCGCCCGCGCGCGAGTGGTCCAGGCGGTTAGGGAAAACGTCGTCACCGTGCCGCAGCGCGCCGTCACCCGCGCGCCCGGCGGGATGGGCAGCGTGATGGTCGTGGATGACCAGAACCTCGCCCAGGTCCGGATGATCCGCACCGCGGAGATGACCGGCGACAAATGGGTCGTCGCCTCCGGCCTGAAAGCGGGCGAGCGCGTGATCATCGAAGGTCTGCTCAAAGCGCGGCCCGGCGCGCCGGTCGTCCCCGAGCCGTTCGTTCCCGCCGCCAAAAACTAATCATTCAATTTCATGGCACGCTTCTTCATTGACCGCCCGGTGTTCGCCTGGGTGATCGCGATTCTGATCTGTCTTCTCGGCGGCATCGCCCTCACCGGACTGCCCGTCGCGCAGTATCCGAGCGTGGCCCCGCCATCGATCTCGATCACCGCGAACTACGCCGGCGCGTCCGCCGAGACGCTGGGCGACACGGTGACCTCCGTCATCGAGCAGCAGCTCAACGGCATCGACAATTTGCTCTACATGTCGTCCGCCAGCGATGCGAACGGCACGGCGATCATCACGCTTTATTTCAAGCCCGGAACCAGCCCGGACGTCGCCCAGGTGCAGGTCCAGAACAAGGTGCAGCTCGCCACGCCGAGCCTGCCGCTCACCGTCCAGCAGCAGGGCGTGGTGGTGGCCAAGGCGACGCGGAACTTCATGATGTTCATCACGCTCGCGTCGGAGGACGGCAGCATGGACGCCATCGGCCTCGGGAACTATCTCGCCTCTAACGTGCTCGACCCGATCCGCCGCGTGCCGGGCGTGGGCGAGGTGATCCAGTTCGGCACCCAGTATGCCATGCGCGTCTGGCTGGACCCGGACAAGCTGGTGAGTTTCAAACTCACGCCCGGCGACATTTCCGCCGCCATCCAGGCGCAGAACACCCAGGTGCCCGTCGGCCAGCTCGGCCAGCTGCCCGCGGTGGAGGGCCAGCAGATCAACGTGATCCTGCAAGCCCGCGCCACGCTGCGCGAGGTGGACGAGTTCAAGGGCATCGTCCTGCGAGTCAATCCCGACGGCTCGCGGGTCTATCTGCGCGACGTCGCCCGCGTCGAGCTGGGCGGGCAGGATTACTCGATCAAGGCGCGCATCGACGGCAAGCCGGCGTCCGCCGCCGCGGTCAAGCTCTCGCCCACCGCCAACGCGCTCGACACCGCCGCCGCCGTGCGGGCCGAGGTGGACCGGCTCAAGGAGTTCTTCCCGCCGGGCGTGAAGGTGATCTATCCGCTCGACACCTCCACCTTCGTGAAGATTTCCGTGGAGGAAGTGCTCAAGACGCTCATCGAGGCGATCATCCTGGTGTTCCTGGTGATGTATTTGTTCCTGCAGAATTTCCGCGCCACGCTGATCCCGACGCTGGTGGTGCCGGTCGCGCTGCTAGGCACCTGCGGCCTGATGGCGGCCTTCGGATTCTCCATCAACGTGCTCACCATGTTCGGGATGGTGCTGGCCATCGGCATCCTGGTGGATGACGCGATCGTGGTCGTGGAGAACGTCGAGCGGATCATGAGCGAGGAGGGCCTGCCGGCGAAGGAGGCGACGCGCAAGGCGATGGGCCAGATCACCAGCGCGCTGATCGGAATCACGCTGGTGCTCACCGCGGTGTTCATCCCGATGGCGTTCTTCGGCGGCTCGGTGGGGACGATTTACCGGCAGTTCACGATGTCGATGGTGTCGTGCATGTTGTTCTCGGTGTTCCTCGCGCTTTCCCTAACTCCGGCGCTGTGCGGCTCGCTTCTCAAACAGGTGGACGCCGGCCACCATCACGCGAAGGGCGGGTTTTTCGGCGGCTTCAACCGCGCGTTCGACGCCTTCACCCGCCGTTATCAGGGGTGGGTCGGCGTGCTGGTGAAGCGCTGGTTCGCCGGCATCGCCGTCCTGGGGCTGGTGATGTTCCTGATGGTGGCGCTCTACAAGAAGATGCCGTCGTCCTTCCTTCCCGAGGAGGATCAGGGCTATTTCATCACGCTGATCTCGCTGCCGGTCGGAGCGACCGACGCGCGGACGGGCGAGGCGCTGAAAAAGGTGGAGGAGTATTTCTCCAAGCAGCCGGAGATCGACCACTACTTCACGGTCGCCGGATTCAGCTTCGCGGGCCGGGCGCAGAACTCGGCGCTCGCCTTCCTCCGCTTGAAGCCGTGGGAAGAGCGCGAGGGCAAGGAGCACCGCGTGCAGGCCGTGATCCAGCGGGCGATGATGGGGCTTGGCGGGATCAAGGACGCGATGGTTTTCCCGCTCAACCCGCCGGCCATTCCCGAGCTGGGAACCTCGTCCGGTTTCGATTTCTGGCTGCAGGAC
>JBFZFJ010000218.1:0-6194 GCA_041306405.1 Verrucomicrobiales bacterium
CACTCGGCGAGGGCGCGGGCGGCGAGGGCGATGCGGCTGAATCGTTCTTCGACCGAGTCGCGGTCGATGGCGCGGCTTTCGAGGCGGGTGAGATGGGATTCGGTGCTTTCCCAGAGCGAGGCGACCTCGGCGCGGAGTTGGGAGGCGAGGCGGTGGTCGCGGTCGTTGAGCTGGACGTGGAAGGAGCTTTGCCAATCGGTGAGCCAACCGCCGATCTTGCGCTCCAGTTGGTTGACGGCTGCGGGCGCGGTTTCGGCGGATTTCATGGCGGCGACCTGCTGGATCTGGGCGGCGAGGCGCTGGATTTCCTCGCGGTGCTGGTTGAATCGCGCTTCGGTTTGCTCGCGGTTGGAATCGACGAAGCGCTGGACGTTGTCCTTCAACGCTTCGAGGCGGGCTTCGTTGGCGTAAAGCCGGTCCTCCAGATGGGTAGCCACGGGGGCGGGAGCCGCGGTGGTTTCGAGCCGGACGACGCGTTGTTCAAGACGTTCGAGATGGCGGCCGACGATGATTTCGCGGATCCGCTCGACCGTTTGCGAGGGGTTGAGTGGGGGTGTGGGTGACATTGTGCTCGCCGTGGGGGGAGTTGCGGACGGGTGAAATCCGCAACACGGTTGAGTAAAGGCGAGGTGAGACTAGGAGAGCCCGCCGGAGTTTGTAAATAAGTTCGATGGTGTTTCGCTTTCGGCGACCATTCGGAGGTGTTTATGAAATTTCTTCAAAAACGGACCAAGAGAAAAATCGGAATCCGTGGAAGACACCGGGCGGGGAATGAGGTAGTCGTTTCTCAATGGCTGAGGGCGACGAGGAAAAAGTGGAAGAACGGGACGCGATTCTGGTGCAGGGCTACGCGAAAACGCGCAAGAGCTTGATCGCCCGGCTGGACAACTGGGAGGACCAGCGGACGTGGGACGAGTTCTACCAAACCTACTGGCGGCTGATTTACGCGGTGGCGGTGAAGGCCGGGCTGCGACAGGACGAGGCGTTCGACTGCGTGCAGGAAACGATTCTATCCATCGCCAAGCAGAGCAAGAAAAAGCTCTACGATCCGGAGCAGGGTTCCTTCAAGACGTGGCTGATGAACATGACGCGCTGGCGGATCAACGACCAGTTCCGCAAGCGCAAGAAGGACACGGCGATGATCGGCGGCGACTGGGAAAACGACCGCAAGACCGCGGTGATCGACCGCGTGGAGGACCCGAACGGCGACGTGCTGTCGCGGCTGTGGAACATCGAGTGGAAGAAGAACATCGCGGATGCGGCGCTTTCCCGGGTGAAGGCGCAGGTCTCGCCGAAGCAGTATCAGATTTTCGACTGTTATGTGATCAAGCAGTGGGACGCGAAGCGGGTGCAGGACCAACTCAACGTGAGCATGGCGCAGGTTTATTTGGCGAAACACCGCGTGGGCACCGTGCTCAAGAAGGAACTGGCCAAACTCGAAGACGAAGCTGATGGCGATTAAGATCCGTCCGAATCCTGCGATCCCCGATCACGAGGTTCTGCGTAAGATCGGCGGCGGCGCGTATGGCGAGGTGTGGCTGGCCCGCGGGGTGACCGGCGCGCTGCGGGCGGTGAAAGTGGTGTGGCGCGAGGATTTCGAGGACGCGCGGACCTTCGAGCGGGAGTTCGAGGGGATTTTGAAATTCGAGCCGATTTCCCGGGATCATCCGGCGTTGGTCAACGTCCTGCACGTCGGCCGCAGTCCGGACGGGGTTTCCTTTTACTATTATGTGATGGAAATCGGCGACGACGTCGCGTCCGGCCAGGACATCAATCCCATCGAATACGAGCCGCGCACGCTGCGGGCGGACAATCACCAAGGCTCGCAGTGGGACACCAACGAGTGCATCGACGTGGGCCTGCGCCTGGCCGAGGCGCTGGACCACCTGCACGAGCGCGGGCTGGCGCATCGCGACGTGAAGCCGTCCAACGTGATCTTTGTCAACGGCCGGGCGAAGCTCGCCGATATCGGTCTGGTGGCGGTGCGCGGGCAGCGGACTTTCGTGGGGACCGAGGGATTCGTGCCGCCGGAGGGGCCGGGTTCGGCGCAGGCGGACGTTTATAGCTTGGGAAAGGTTTTGTATGAAATCGCCACCGGCAAGGACCGCCTGGCGTTCCCCGAACTGCCGGACGAGATGCCGGCGGGGGCGGACCGCAAGCGCTGGCTGGAGCTCAACCGGATCATCTGCGACATCTGCGAGCCGCGGATTTCCAAGCGGAAAATCTCCACGGCTTCGGATCTGGCGGACGCGCTGCGCCGGCTTCAACGCGGCAAACGGCGGCGCTTGAGCGGGCTCGCGGTGTGGATGACCACCTTGATGCTGGCGGGCTTCGTCGGCTGGCTGAGCTGGGAAATGGTCAAGGACAGCGAGTGGGTGAAGCGGATGAATCCCGCGCCCATGCCGGTGCCGCCGCAGACGGGCATGCTGCGCGTGGTGAGCGCGCCGGAAGGCGCCGAAGTGCGCGACGCCAACGGCCAATGGGTGGGCACGACCAACACCGGCCTGATTTCAGCCACGGTCGGCGAGGCGTATTTTTTCACGATGAAACGCAGCGGCTACCGCCCCTTCACCCTTCAGGGAACGGTCCCCGCGACGGTGGTGTCCGAACCGCTGGTGCTCTTCGCGAGCCTGGAAAATTTCTCGCCGCCCCAGCCGGGCGAAAAGTGGAATGACCATCTCGGGAATTCCTATCAGCCTGCGGCGGACAAGCATGTGGCCACTGCTTTGGTGACCAAGGCGCTTTGGTCGCAGTTCACCGAGGCCACCGCGCCGCCGGGAAACGCGGCCGAATTCATCGGAATTGGCAATAGCAAGCGGCCCGTGGAAATCGTCCTTTCCTCGCCCGGCGAGGCCCATGCGTTTTGCGAATGGTTTCAGGACGGCGCGTTCAAGGCGGGCTTCCTCACCGAGGACGACGAGGTGCTGCCGCTGTGGGAAAGCGCGTTTGAAAACCCCGGCTTGAGCGAGACGGCCCGCCGCGACGGCTTGAAACCGTTCCGCGTCCAGGTCCGCCCCATCGACTACGGCGAAATCAACATCACCACCGAGCCGCCGGGCGTCGAGGTGTACATCAACCCCACCTCCGACCCGACCAACCGCGGGTCCGCCGGCTCGACCGAAGGCCCGCTGCGGATTCCCAAGGTCAAGCCCGGCGCCTGGCAACTCTATCTGGTCCGCGAGGGCTACAAGCCGCTGACCATCGATCTCAAGGTCGGCGAGGGCGAGAAAGTCTCGAAGAGCGTGACCTTGGAGAAAAGCAAGGGCGCGGTGTTCGGCAAGCCCTGGGAGAACGGCATCGGCATGCGCTTCGCCCCGCTCGACCAGGACCTGCTCGTCTCGGTTTGGGAAACGCGGATTCGCGACTATCAGCGGTTTGGCAACGAGTCCGACCGCACCGCGCCGCATGCCGCGTATTTCCGGCAGGCTGCGGATCATCCGGTCGTCAATGTCTCCCGCGAGGACGCGCAGGCCTTCTGCGATTGGCTCACCGAGCGCGAGCGCAAGGACGAGCGGATCGCGCGGACCCACGTCTATCGACTGCCAGCCGACCTGGAGTGGAGCATGATGGCCGGGCTCCGCGAGGAGGAGGGAATCAGCCCCGGCTGGCGCGACGCCCGCAAACAACGGGTCTATCCGTGGGGGACCGTCTGGCCGCCCGTCGGGAAGGTCGGGAACTTCGCGGACATGGCGGCGGGCGACGCTGGCAGCGTGCCGGGCGACCGGATCATCGCCGGCTACGACGACGGGTTCGCGTTCACCGCCCCCGTCGGATCCTTCCCGGCGAACCCTTACGGCCTCTTCGATCTCAGCGGAAACGTCCAGGAGTGGGTGGAGGATGATTACTCCAAGCTCGGCAAAAGCGAGCTCGGCGTCCTGCGCGGCGGGTGCTGGCTCACCGGCCAGTCCGAGAACCTGCTGGTCGGATCGCGCAACGCCGTGCCCCCGGATTTCCAAGACGCCATCTACGGCTTCCGCGTGGTGCTTGCCAAGGTCCCGCCCAAACCCGAGGATTGACCTGCTCCCGGAAAACTCCTTTTGCTCCCGGGAAACTCCTTTCGAACTCCTCTCATCCCATGGTTGAAATCCGACTCTCCTACGAAGGCGACCTGCACTGCAGCGCCATCCACATGCCCTCCGGCAGCACCCTCGTCACCGACGCCCCGCTCGACAACAACGGCCGCGGCCAAGCCTTCTCGCCCACCGATCTGCTCGCCACCGCGCTGGGTTCCTGCATGGCCACCGTCATCGGCATCGTCGCCAAGCGCAAGGAAATCGCCGTTGAAGGCATGACCGTCAACGTCCGCAAATTCATGTCGGAGGACCTGCCGCGCCGGATCAAGCGCCTCGAGCTCGACCTCGCCATCCCGCTTCCCGCCTCCCATACCGACCGCAAACTCCTGGAAAGCGCCGCCCGCGGCTGCCCCGTCCACCACAGCATCCACCCGGAAATCGAGGTCGTCATGAACTGGGTCTGGCGGGAAGGGTGAAATGGAAGTGCGTCCGCGCTTTGGGAAGGGACGAGTGGTGACAAATTCAGCGGCTGATCGCAGCGGGGCCTGAAGACCATGGCTGCCAACCATAAAGGTTATCGTAGTATTGGGTCGAGTGGCGTCCGTCGATCTGGCTGCTGGTGGCGGAATCGCAGCCGATTTTGATCAGCAGGTATTGCGGCGTGATACCTATGTTTTCGATGATGAAGCTGGTATCGTGGGCAGCGGACCTGAAACTAAAGGCGTTGAAGGTAAAATTGCTAGGGTCTCCGGCATCAGGCACGTAAGTGGCGTTCCCTCCGTTGCCCGCCGTGTTGTGGGCGTAGTAAATGAGACCGCCGTTGATAGCGATGAGGACGGTGCGGTTTGACAGGTTTGAAGGAGCGACCGAATCGGGATGACGTGCCACATAGAGATTGTAAAAGGCGCTGGGTGCCGCCGCATTATCGAGAGTGGCGGTGGTCACTGCTGGGACGACCAACGGGCCGCTGGAAATTCCCACATGGAGCGTGGCTGAACCGAGTTCCGACCAGGAACCGTTGGCCATGGTAGTGGAGCGGTAGGCGTGGAAAACCGCACCCGTGCTGATGAGCGGATTCAAGTGCCAGATAGCGGAAACTCCCTTGTTTACCTCGAGAACACCGCTTGGGCAGCTAACGACCGGCAGGTTTTGCGCCAGCTCATTGAAGGCGATGGCCGCGGCATCCGTGCGGGTAAATGTGACCGCATTGATCGTGGTGCCATTTGGACCCGCCGAGATCATCGCATCCACGACGCTGCGGCTGGCGGGATCTGTGACGAGTCCGAAGATGGTGTGGACGTTGTTGAAAGTTGGCTGTGACAGGCTGCCGGTGAAGAAGAACTGGCTGCCGTTGGTATTCGGGCCGGCGTTGGCCATGGACAGGACGTATGGGACGTGTGTCAGGGGAGAATCGAATTCATCCTTGATAGTGTATCCCGGGCCATCGGAACCATCGCCTTTGGGAGACCCACCCTGTGCGAACTTGAAGCCACTGTCGTTGGACGTCCTGTGAATTTTGATGCCGTTGTAAAAGCGGTCGGTGCGGATTCTCCCGTTGAAGGGATCCACCCACGGGCGTGAACCTTGGGCCAAGGTGATGAAATTAGCGACTGCCTGCGGGGCGGTTGCGTATTGCATGACGACATCCACATTGCCCCGCGTCGTCTGGAAACGAGCAAGAAGTTCCGCTTGCAGCGGGCCGGCAAGAGCGATCAATAAAGCAACAAATCTCACGCCCGGGAATTCGCCAAAATTCGTGGGAGTCCGCAAGCATACAGTTCCCGGTGCGCAAATTCACCCAAGGCCTGACTTACGCGGTGGAGGCCAATGACTGCGCGATCGGGGTGGGGAAGCGGTTTCTGCGGACGAGGGTGGGGCAGGAATAGCGCGTCCCGCGAAATTTCAGCCTCTGGCGTGAAAGAAATTTTTCATAGAGAAGTATTTTGGGTTCCGCACGATCCGTGCTGGTCTTCACAAATCCAATTATTCAAAATCCGTCCATGCGCTCGACTATTGCTTTCTTGTTCCTGGGAGTCGCCTCCCTTTCCGCCGCCGATGCACCGCTCCGCGCCCTTCTGGTCTGCGGAGGATGCTGCCACGACTATGCCAAGCAGTCGGTCATCTTGCGGGATGGCATCCAGGCGCGGGCCAACATCCAGGTGGACGTGGTCATCAGCGAGG
>JBFZFJ010000219.1:0-4820 GCA_041306405.1 Verrucomicrobiales bacterium
TGGGCCAGGTGATAGGTCAGCCAGGTTTTCGGCGGGTTCGTCGGCATGGCTGGCACATCATACTTAACCGCAGGCGGATTGGTATCGGCCACCGCCACACTACAATAGCACATCGCAACACAGGCCGCCATCATCATTTGCTTCTTTATAGAATTCATACATTTATTATTTTCTTATTAGTTTATTGCAAGGAGTTTGCTTTCTGCGGGAGGCCCCTGAAAGGGCATGATTGCGTGGTCAATCTGTTTCCAGTGAATCATGTCGGTGCTTACTGCATGCCCCCACGTCATGTTTCCCCAAGTATTTCCTAGCGGGTTATGCTGAAAGAATAGATGGTATTCGCCATCGTAATGAACCATACCGTTGGGGTCATTGATCCAATTGCGACGGGAGGTAAAATGAAACTGAGGGCGGTAGACCTGATCGTATCCTGTGCTCAGATAAGTTGAGAAAGTATTCATATTCTCGGATGCCGGCTCAGCAGCAACTGCCGCTCCAGCGAGTAAAAACACTATGGTTGTAAGTTGTATCGTTTTCATGGTTTGTTTTTGTTCATCGTTCGTTTTTTAATCAGGATAAGGATTTCAATGCTTTGAATGGCACGGCTCCGGTTTGTGAGCACACTTCGGCGGCGATTTTATTGGCATTTGTAAGGACGGTGTCATGGGAATCCCCGCGAAGCAGCCCGATTAAGAGCGCAGCAGTGAAAGCGTCACCCGCGCCGACGGTGTCACGGACTTTGGTGGCGACTGCCGGTTGGCTCATCGTTTCTTCGCGCGAAACGAGAATAGCTCCCTCGGCACCGCATGTCATTACTACGAGGTCGAGCTCTCCCAGTTCGCGTAAGCGATTCAGGCACTCCGCGGGAGGCTGAGTCGGGGTTATGTCGAATGACCCGCAGACATCGGCCAGTTCATCGTCGCTGAGTTTCAGGATGCTGGCCATCCCAACCGAGTCCCGAATCAATGCATCATCCTGAAAGGGCGCGCGCAGGTTGACGTCGAGAACGCGCGGCCGACCAGCTTTGGCAGCCAATGCGAGGGCGCGCCGAATTGTCTCGCGAGAAAGTTTGCTCCGTTGCCCGAGAGTTCCGAAATAAACCGCGGCAGCATTCCCGACGCGCGCTTCCAGCTCGCTATTCCAAGCCAACTGGTCCCAGGCACTACTCTCATGGATGGTAAAGCTTGGTTTGCCGGCCTCGTCAAATCCGATTCCTACGGTCCCGGTCGGGGTAGCCGCCTTGTGTTGGATTAGATCTGTCCGGATGCCATAGCTCTCGAGGACCGCAACGGCCTCGTGTCCGTGCAAGTCATCGCCAACCGCACTGACCATGCTGACTTCCCCGCCGAGGGCAGCGGCGTGGCAGGCGAAGTTGGCAGGGGCTCCGCCAAAGCGAGGACCATCGGGAAAGAGATCCCAGAGGACTTCGCCAAAGGAGATGATCGTGGGTCGGTTCATTTTGGTATTCCCAGCGCGTGTTCAATTTGTTCCAGCGAAAGCCCTTTGGTTTCTGGGACCATCAGCCTAACCCAGACGAGTTGCACGATCATCATGAAAGTGAAAAACCCGAACACCATGGCGGGGTGAAACATCTCCACCAGCGAGGGAAAGAACAGTGTCAGCAGTGCGGCAAAGATCCAATGGGTAAAGCTGCCAAGCGACTGACCTTGTGCCCGGTGGCGATTGGGAAAAATCTCCGAAATAAAGACCCAGATCACCGCGCCTTGGCCGACCGCGTGTGCGGCAATAAAGGCGAAGATACAAACGGGGACGATACCCAGGTTTTCGGAATAAAAGGCCCAAGCACACAATCCTAGCGAGGCGATGTAGCCGAATGAGCCGATATATAGTAATGTGCGGCGCCCCAGCCGGTCGATCAGCCACAAGCCGATGAAGGTGAAAATCAAGTTAGTCACGCCGATGCCGACCGCCTGCAGTAATGCGACCTTGGCCCCAAGTCCGGTTAGCTCGAAAATGCGCGGCGCGAAGTAGAGGATCGCATTGATGCCAGAGAGTTGGTTGAAGAAAGCGATCAGGATCGCGAGCGTGATCGGTGTCTTGAGGCGTTTTGTCCAGAAACCGCCGGTATCCTTTGCTTCATAGGCGGCATTTGCGATTTCATCCGCCTTCGCGCTAACCTCGACATCGGTGGCACCGGGATGGATCTGTCGCAGAACCGCCACGGCTCCCTGTCGATCGCCCTTGCGACAGATCAGCCAGCGTGGGCTCTCTGGGAGGCGCATGCACATCAGACTATAGGTCAGGGCTGGAAGCACTTCGACCCCCAGCATCCATCGCCACGCGTTCTCTCCGAAACCAATGAGCAGGTGGTTCGAAACAAAGGCGACCAAGATGCCAAAGACGATATTGAATTGAAACATCCCTACAAGCTGCCCGCGTCTCTCGGCCGGTGCGATCTCTGAGATAAACAGCGGAGCCGCAACGGTGGAGATCCCGACGCCCAGACCTCCGATGAATCGAGCAATCATGAACGAGTAGACGTCCGTGGCGAGACTCGACCAGGCGGCGGAAACAAGATATAGCATGCCGATCCAGAGCAGGGTCTTTTTCCGGCCAAAGTGGTCAGTCGGCCAGGAGCCGATAATTGAACCGAGAACAGTCCCCCATAGAGCCATGCTGATCGCTAGGCCGTGCATCGCGGGACTCAGCTTCCACACGGCTTGGATCTTCTGTTCGGCTCCAGAGATGACTACCGTGTCGAAGCCGAAGAGAAATCCAGCCAAGGCTGCGGTGATGGACCAAAAAAGCAACTTCGGGTTGGAAATTGTCATGGATTCCAACCTATGCCGAATTATTGCGATATGAAATAGCTTGAATTCTAAAGATTTTGTGATAAATTGTGCAAAACTTTCATAACTCGATGTCAAAATTTCGCCTTCAACCCTCCCGCCCAGCCGCCCAGCCGCCTGGATTTGTGATGTGGTCCAAACTGCCGGAAGACAAGCGGAGAAAGTGGGATCGCCAGTGGTTTGGTGATAAATTGGTCCCCGAGGCCACCTTCAGAGTCCGCGGAATTGGAATAAGGGAGCCGATGTTTAATGCTAACGTCGATCGTCCGTTAGGCACTGGCGATTGGCTCATCATGCTGTTTCATCAAGCGCCTCGCCTCGATCGCGGTAATCCGCAAGTATCCAATCCTCCGAAGACGCTGATCCTTTGGCCACCAGGAGAAGCGCAGTTCTATAGTTTTGGAAAAAAAGCGGCTGTGGAGCCCCATTCGTGGATGCACGTCGAAGGAACCTGGGTAGCTCAACAAGTGAAATCGCTGGGCTTGCCTACAGCGAAACCGATTCAACTCGCCGACGATACGATAATGACCGGGCCGCTCACGGCCATACTGGAGGAGATGCGTCATGGACCATTCAGCGACTCGGTCATTCTTCAGAATCTGTTTGAAAACTGGGCAAGGTGCATCCGCCGTCAAATTCTTCCAGCCGACCCAGCTAAGGTGACCCCTTCTGGTCTGATCCGCGTCCGGCGTCATCTGGATGGCAACTTCAGCAAGATCCCACCGCTTGATGAATTAGCGGAAATCGCCGCGATGTCGCGTAGCCACCTATGTCATCAGTTCCGCAAATATTTCGACACGACGATCAGTGAATATGTTATCCGCAAGCGCATGGCCGCCGCCCAGCGGATGTTGTTTGAAATCGATATGCGCCCGGGAGAGATTGCTGAAGCTGTCGGTTATCCAGACATCTACCAGTTCTCCAAACAGTTCAAAAAGACCTTCGGTGTCAGTCCGACCGCTTATCGGCAGTCGCAAATTACAAATAAATTACTTTTGGATTGAAGGCTTTAGAGAAAGCTCATGATAGAGCCGGAAACTTGGGGAATGGGGGTTATTGCCGATCTGCTATTGTGAATGGAGGCAAGGAAAGAGGGCGAGAAACGCAACCCGTTGCGATGATGATCTGTTAGTTCTCAACCAACTCATCGTAGAACAACCCTTCGATTTTGAGGCTCATTTGCGCGCCTTAAATCACGCTGTCCAGCCATGAGAGCATTTTTTTGCGATACGCCCCGTCATCCCGCGAATACGCTGGGGTCAGTCCCAAATAACAGACACTGGAAGTCGATTCTCATCGAGCAGGATCGTCTTCACGGGCGAGTTTCAGGAATTCCACGGCGTCTTCGCGCTTCACGGTGGGGAAATGTTCCAGGAAGAGTTCCAGCGAGTCCCCGGCAGCCAGATCGTCGAGCAGGGTCTGCGCCATCACGCGGGTGTTACGGAAAACCAGCGTTCCTCCGAGGACGCGGGGATCATAATGGACAGGGCTGACCCTATTGATATGATGATATTGATGCGGAGAGTCTAGCAAGCGGCTCGATTTCCCGTCTCATGGTGGAATGTCGTTACGCTTCGGCGGCTTTGGCGATTTGGAGCAATTTCGCTTCTCCCAGATGCGGGGCGAGGATCTGGAGGCCGACGGGGAGGTTTTTCCCGCCGTCGAAATCGGTGCGGCCGCAGGGGATGGAAATGCCGGGGATGCCCGCGAGGTTGGCGGCGAGGGTGAAAATGTCGGAGAGGTATTCGTGGAGCGGATCGTCGGAAAAGCCGCCGATCTTCCGTGCCGGGCTGGGAGCGACCGGCGAGAGGATGGCATCGACTTGCTGGAACGCGTTCTCGAAATCGCGGCGGATGAGCGTGCGGACTTTCTGGGCGCGGCTGTAATACGCGTCGTAGTAACCGGACGAGAGGACGTAGGTGCCGAGGATGATCCGGCGCTTCACTTCGGGGCCGAAGCCTTCCTCGCGGGATTTTTTATAAAGATCGAGAATGTCGGCCGGGTTGGCGG
>JBFZFJ010000220.1:0-4366 GCA_041306405.1 Verrucomicrobiales bacterium
TGGGCCAGGCCGCGCGAGCCGCCATAGCCACCGGGCGATGCCGCGAGGATGGCCGCGGATTTCCCGCTCAATACGGAAAGCGGCGGTTCGTCCGGCGTGGTCGCGCGGGAAACCCAGTCGATGGCGTTCTTGAGGGCGGCAGTGATCGTGCTGTTATATTCCGGGGAGGCGATGATGAGGCCGTCGTGATCCGCGAAGAGAGCTTTTAATTTCCGCGCGGCTTCGGGCATGCCTTCCTCGGCTTCGAGGTCCTCGTCGAACAACGGCATGCGGAAACCCCGCAGCGCGATGAGGGTGACTTCCGCTCCGGTCGCGCGCGCTCCTTCGGCGGCGATGGCGGCGAGTTTCTGATTGTAAGATTCGGCGCGGAGACTGCCGCCGAAGGCGAGGATGCGTGGTTTTTTCATGAGGGTTAGACGGATGTGGTTTCGAGGAATGGATAGTCGGTGTAGCCCACGGGGCCGTCGCCGTAAAACGTGGACGGGTCGGGCGGATTGAGCGGTGCTCCCGTGCGGAAGCGCTCGACCAGGTCGGGATTGGCGATGGCGGCCTTTCCGAAAGCCACGGCATCGGCAGCGCCGGAGCGAATCGCCTCGCGCGCGGTTTCGGCGGTGAAGCCTTCGTTAGCGATGAAGACGCCGCCGAAGGCTTGCTTGAGCGAAGGCCCGAGCGCAGGCTGGTCGTGCGATTCGCGGGCGCACAGAAAAGCGAGTTTGCGCTTTCCGAGCTCGCGGGCGGCGTGATGGAAGACCGTGGAAGGATCGGAATCCCCCATGTCATGCGCGTCGCCTCGGGGGGCGAGGTGGACGCCCACCCGGTCCGCGCCCCATACGGAGACGACGGCATCGGTGATTTCCAACAGGAGGCGGGCGCGGTTTTCCACCGGCCCGCCGTATTCGTCAGTGCGCTTGTTGGTCGAGTCCTGGAGGAACTGATCGATCAGGTAACCGTTGGCCCCGTGGATTTCGACACCGTCGAAACCCGCGGCCTTCGCGTTCTCCGCCGCGCGGCGGTAGTCCTCGATGATGCCGGGAATTTCCGAGAGATCCAAGGCGCGGGGCGTGACGAATTCCTTCTCCGGGCGGATCAAACTGACATGCCCGGCAGCGGCGACGGCGCTTGGCGCGACGGGAAGCGCGCCATCCAGATAGACCGGATCTGAAATCCGGCCGACGTGCCAGAGCTGGAGCAGGATCGTGCCGCCCGCCTGATGGACGGCACGGGTGACGAGCTTCCATCCCTCCACCTGCTCGTCGGACCAGATGCCGGGAGTGTTCGGATAGCCGACGCCCTGCGGCGAGATCGAGGTTGCTTCCGACAGGATCATGCCGAAGGAGGCGCGCTGGGCGTAGTATTCCGCCATCATCGCGTTCGGCACGCGGCCGGCCGACGCTCGGCAACGGGTGAGCGGCGCCATCACGATGCGGTTGGGAAGGTGGAGAGCGCCGGCTTGGAGCGGTTGGAAGAGTGGATCAGTCATCATGATGTGTTCGGTTGGAGATTTATTTGAGGTCAAAAAGGATCGCCTCGGCGGCGCTGTCGATGGAGGTGATTTCGATTTCGCCAGGTTCTTCGAGGGAGACGGCGTCACCCGCAGTCAGCGGGATTCCGTTGACGAGCACGGTGCCCTTGGCGACGTGCAGCCAGAGGCCGCGGCCGGCGGCGAGCGGGTGACTCGTCTGGGTTCCGGGCCGAAGTTTCAGCAGATAGATCGAGGCATCCTGGGCGATGGTCGCCGAGCCGTCACGACCATCAGAGGAAATCACCAGCGTTTTGACATCGTTCTCGTGACCCGGCGCGGGCGTCCACTCGGTATAAGCCGGAGCAAGACCGCGGGTGTCGGGAGTGATCCAGATTTGCAGCAGATGCGCCGGCTCGGTGGAGGAGGGGTTGAACTCGGAATGCTGGACGCCGGTCCCCGCGCGCATCATCTGGATCTCACCGGGCTTGAGGACGCGGCTGTTTCCCATCGAATCCTTGTGGGCCAGATTTCCCGCGAGCAGATAGGAAAAAATCTCCATGTCGCGGTGGGGATGGGTCGGGAAGCCGCCACCCGCGCCGATCCGGTCGTCGTTGATGACACGCAGCGAGCGGAATCCCATGTGCGCGGGATCGTAGTAGTCGGCGAAGGAAAACGTGTGCCAGCTGTCGAGCCAGCCGTGGTTCGCATGGCCGCGCTCTCCGGCGCGGCGGATCTTCAGTTTGGGGCTCGTCGTCATGCCGTGATCGTAACGGAAAAAATCCAGCCGCCCAATGTCTTCTCGTCAGTCTCAGCATGCGCAAACCGGCAGCCTCAATCCAACAACTCCGGATAGTGCTTGCGGGCGAGCGACAGCGAGAGATCGAGGACTCCCTGGCTGCGGGAGTGGCGGAGCGCCTCGTCCGCCATCGCCGAGCATTCGGCGTGGCTCAGCGAGCGGATCGCCTGGCCGACCCGCGGCACTTGCTGCGGGCCGACGGAAAGTTCTTCCACGCCGAGGCCTAGCAGCAGCGGAGTGAGGCGGATGTCACCGGCCATTTCCCCGCAGACGCCGGTCCAAATGCCGTTGTCGGTGGCGGCGTCGATCGTGCGCTTGATCAAGCGGATGACCGCGGGGTGGGTGGGCCGATAGAGATCGGCGACGTGGGGGTTCACCCGGTCGGCGGCGACGGTGTATTGGATCAGGTCGTTGGTGCCGATCGAGAAAAAGTCGACTTCCGGCGCGAGCAGGTCCGCGCAAAGCGCCGCGGCGGGGACCTCGATCATGATCCCGACGGGCAGGTCGCGGTCGAACGGGACACCTTCTTTTTCCAGCTCGTCCATGCAGCGGCGGACCATGTCCTTGCTCCGCCAGACTTCGGAAAGCCCGGAGATCATCGGGAACATCACCGCGACTTTGCCGAAGGCGCTGGCGCGGAGGATCGCCCGGATCTGCTCGCGGAACATCGCCGGACGCGCCAGGGAAACGCGGATGCCGCGCCAACCGAGGAAAGGGTTGGGCTCGATGTCGGTGAGCGGTTCCACCGGCAGTTTGTCGCCGCCGGCATCGAGGGTCCGGATGATCACGGTGTGCGGAGCCATCTCGCGGGCCACCTTCGAATAGACTTCCGCCTGGCTTTTCTCGTCCGGCATTTCCTCGCCGTTGAGCAGCAGAAACTCCGTCCGATAGAGGCCGATGCCTTTCGCGCCGCTGCGTTTCACCAGCGACAATTCATCGACCAGTTCGATGTTCGCGGAAACCGTGAGCGGCCGTCCATCGACGGTTTGCGTGGCGGCGCCGCGCATCGCGTCGAGCGAGCTGCGGACTTTTTCCTTCGCGAGCATCAGCCGCTTGTAGCGCTCCAGGGTTTCCGGAGCGGGATGCAGGATGAGTTTGCCGGTGTAGCCGTCGAGAATCGACGGCGTCAACGCGATGATGTCGATCACCGCGCCATCGAGCCCAACGACCGCGGGAATGCCGAAGGCGCGCGCCAGAATCGCGGTGTGGGAGTTCACGCTGCCTTGCTCGGTGGCGAATCCTAACACGTGCCGGCGGTTCATCGAGGCGGTGTCCGAGGGCGCGAGGTCGTAAGCGACCAGCACGTGCTGGTCCTCCGGGCCTTGCGGGCGGGTATCGCCCTCGGTGCTGAAATTCCTCAACACCCGCTGGGCGACGTCTTCGATGTCCGCGGTGCGTTCCCGCAGATAGGGATCGGGAATCCGCCGCATCGCTTCGAGGAAATTCTGCATCACCGCGTAGAACGCGTATTCGGCGTTCTGCTGGCGTTTCTCGATGGCGAGTAGCACCCGGTCCACCACGGAGCGATCCTCGAGAATCATCACGTGCGCCTCGAAAATCCCGCTCTCGTTGTTGCCGGATAGATCCTCCAGCCGGCTTTGCAGCTCGATCAGCTGGCGCTTGGTGATTTCAAGCGCCTGACGGAAGCGCTCTTGCTCGCGCTCCACCTCGGACTCGGGGATTTCATAAACCTCCGGAGCCGAAAACCCGCGCGCGACGACGTGGACGGGAGCGATGGCGATACCGGGAGAGGCTGGGATGCCCTCGTAAATGGTTTCTTGTTCGGCTCCGGTTTTCGGCATGGTCTGTGGGGATCATGGTTTGAATCGGAGCCGGGATTCAAGACGCAATTTCCCCGCGGCAGGCCGCTCCCAGGGCGGTTGCCCGGAAATCAGCCATGGTCGATGTTCATTGGCGATTTAAGAAAATACCAGACATTGGCCTCCGTTTTGGCAGTTTCAGCCTGCCATTGAAACACTGATGACCAAATCCGCCCTCGTTGTCGACCACCTCGTCCTACGCACCGCCACCGAGGACGCCGAGATCGACCTCCTCCGCCAGGCCCTCAACGAAGGCCACTATCTCAAAGCCGGACGCCCTGCCGGACA
>JBFZFJ010000221.1:0-5024 GCA_041306405.1 Verrucomicrobiales bacterium
GCGCTACCGTAGAAGTCCAGCGTCGCGATGCCGATACTGCCGCCAGGTTCACGGCTCAGATCGTGCCACCAGGTGAGGCGGTCCATCGACTGACGGAAAAGAGCGGGCTTCTCCTTCATCAAATAGGAGGTGGTGATGCCGCGCCAGATGCCGTCGCCGCGACCATTATCAGCATGACCACATATCATCGACTGGTAGCTTTCGATCGTCGACAAGGCCAGATATTGGCTGGCTTTTTGATAGATGGTGGTATCGCCGCTGGCACCTGCGGCGATCTGCATGGCGGCGGCGAGCATGCCGTCCTTGCCGTTGGAACCGAGGCCGCCTTCACCGCGGTGATCACCGTAGGGGACCGTGCCGTGGCCGGCGAAGCGGTAGAAGTGGCGGAGCGCGTTGAGCAAGGTCTGCTCATCGACATTCACGCCGCATTCCTTGCCCAGAAGCAGCGTGGTGAGCACCTGCACTCCTGCCGCGTGGACCAGTCCACCCGCCACATATGCCGGCCAGACTCCGCGCCCCCAGTGGGTCCAGCCGCAGCCGAACATCTGGCGGTCCTTCGCGTCGTCGCAGTAGTATTGCAGAATGGGCAAGACCGACTTGTCCCCGGTGCGCAGGTAGTATTCGCCGCAGGCGATGCCGTTGTAGCCATTGTTCCAGGTGTGGTCACCGATGGCTTTCACATCCTTCGGAAAGGCATCGAAGTAAGCTTTGACCCGCGGCAGATATTTGTCATCGCCGGTGGAAAGCAGGAACAGGCAGCCGAGGGCGCCCGGAATGCCGCCCTCTTTGAATTTCTGCGGATCGGCATAAAAGGCGGCTGCCTCGTCGATGATGCGCTTTGACTTCGGGCAATCCAGCGGCCAAGTCTTACTGTAGGCACCGAGCACGGGAATCGTGACGGTTTCCTTGCGCTGGGACTTGCCGTCGGCGGAGGTCACATCGAAAACCATCTTTCCGTCCGTGGCCTCGGCCTTGGTGAGGGCGTTGCCCATCGCGACGAACGGGTCGAGACCTTTGAGGGCGGTCCCATTGATTCCGGTGAGGATTTCCTGTTTGGCGAATTTGCCCTCGCACGGGGAGCCGGGCATCATTTCCTCCACCTTGAGGACCACGCCCGGATAGACCCGTGCCTTGATCCCGGTGGTGCCGATGACTCCGAAAAATCTCTCGCTGGCCGGGTTCGGTCGGGTTTGGTATTTGAGTTCTTCGGTGTAGTAGTCCGCAGGTTTTGCCTGATCAGCCGCGCACAAAGTCCCGGCCATACTGCATACGAACCCCGCGACTCCGACAACGAAACTTGAAATTTTATTACTCATTACTTTTGTTCCTTTTACTTTACTTTTGCTCTCCAAAAGAAAGACTGCTGCCTTCCTGCTTGTAGCCCCATTTGTCCAGATATTACTGGCTCGGGTGGAAATCATCGCCAATCTTTTTCAGCCCGGCTTTTAGCTGCGTGCAGAGCGGGCACACCGAGACTGCTGTCTCGAAGTTGATGCTCTCCTTTGCCAGTTTATCGAGGTTGGGTGTTTTGTCATTGGGGTCGCCTGCATAGCCGGTGGCTGATGCGCGCCACTGATCGGCCAGGAGAAATACCACGTTGGGCCGTCGCGATGTGTCTTCCTCCGCGCGTCCCACGCCTGCATTACCCAGAATGAATGCTCCAATGATTGCCTGAAGAAAAGCGCGGCGCGAGATGTTCATAATGTGAGTTGTTTAGAGAGCTTCAAGCGCGGGAATCGTCTCGCGGATCGTGTTGCGGATGGCTTCCGCCTGCTTGGGAAAGGCCTGCCTCATGTGATTCCGCGGATCGTTCTCGAGGCTGTCGGCGATTTCTTTCAGTTCCGGAATCGCAGGCTTCGCCGCGGCACCGTATTCGAGCAGGATCTTCATGAGTTCGGGGGTTCGGTCCGCGCTATGCCAGTGGTTTTGCGTTCGGATCCATCCCACGCACGCCTTGATCCCTTCCGGGACCCGATGCTTGACGAGGATATGCAGGCCTTTCATTCGAATGCCGTCGGCGAACATGATTCCGCTTGGCGCGGGTTCGACGACCGCCCGCAGGATGGCAGGCAGCAGCGGTTTGATTTCATCATGGGTGAGGTTGTCGTAAACGGTGACGAAGCTGCCGCGTGCCCGGCCGTCTTCATTCTGCAAGCCGGCGCAAACGGCTTTGAAGAGGAGTTCACGATCGACTCCTTCCAGCGAGTTGCCGATCAAGCCGCCGCGCTTGTTGAACAGGGCGAAGGTGAGATAACGCTGCTGCATGTTGCGCGGATCCTCCTTGGTCGGTCCCTTGGCAAGCATTTCGAGGAGTTCCGGCAGGGCGGGCATTGCGGGCTGGCCGATGGCGGCCAGTGCGTCGGCGGCATTGATGCGCAGCCAGAGGTCATCGTGGCGAAGGGTTTTCCGCAGGGCCTGCACGGCGGGGGCGGCCTTTGCCTTCAATTGGGCGAGCGCCTGGCAGGCGCCGAGGCGGGATTCGAGCCGTGGGGATTCCAGCAGTTTCACGAGCGCTGGGACCGGAGTCCCGTCGCGCCGGGCGAGGGCAAGCGCGGCCCGCTCGCGGACGACCGGCGACCAACTGCCGAGGCGTTCGAAGAGTTGGTCTCCACTCAGTTTGTCATAGGCGCTGAACGGGTCCTTGGCACTCCAGCCGCGTCCGTCGAGGACGAGTTGTTGCGCGGTGGCGGCGGCGATCGGCGTGACCTTGCCCGGTCTCTTTCCAGTGAGCCAGATCTTCTTCAGTGGCATGGCATAGGCCAGCAGGTAGCCGCCGCTGCAATCCCAGCCCCGGTAAGCATCGCCCTTCATTTCCGGAGGACCCTGGTGGGAAAAACCGCCGTCCCATTGGCGGGCGAAGTCATAATACCAGGCACCGAATTCCTTCATCCACGCGCCGCTGGCCTGCGGTCCGGACTGGGCGACGCCGGGCATCGACCACAGGATGTTGCAGAAGTTTCCGGTGTGGCCTTCGTCACGGTCCGCACCGTGGGCCGCGACGCTCATCCGCGAGAAAAATCCGGCCCGTTCCGGCTCGTCTAGCAGGTTGAAAAGCGCCGCCGCCATCCCGTTTTTGCCGTTGTCGTCGTGGGTTTGCATCCACGGGGCGTGGTCGCCATAGGGAACGCAGCCTTTGCCGGCGTAAAAGCGCAGCAGTCTGGCACTGCGCTCGATCGCGTGGGAGATTTTCGGGTCATCGACGCCCGCGGCGCGGGCCATGACCAGGGAAATTGTTAGAGGCGCGCCCGGGGCGTTCATCATCCCGTAGCCTACCAGACGGCCGTCGGGTCCGGCGAAACGGTGGCCCCATGAGCCGACGATGCTCTGGCCGTTTGCGGCCTCCAATGCAAGCCGCCGCAGGCCCGGCGTGAACGAGTGGTCGCCGGTGGCCATCTCATACTCAGAGAGCAGCATGATGACATAGCCGTAGTACCAGGTCGCCATCGCATCGGTTGAGTATCCGGAAGCCCACTCGGCCTCCTTTTTCACCAATGGGAGGTATTTCGGGTTACCGCTGGCGAGCAGCGCGAGGGCGTTGAGGGAGCGGATGATCGGGTTTTCCTTGTCGGACGGGTCGGCGACGCGTTTGGCCAATGCCTCGCAGCCCTGTTCGAGGATGCGCTGCGACTTCGGGCAAGCGTAGGGTGCGGTGGCGCTGTAGGTTCCGAGCACGGGAAGTTTCACCACCACCTCGTCCGTCTTGCCGGCACGCCAACGGGTGAGCGCGAGTTTGCCGCCACCGGTTTCGGATTCGGCGATCGTCAGGGCCTTGCCGAACTCGGTGCGGGGGTCATGGGAAAACGGCTTGCCGACCGCTCCGATGATCACGTCGCCGACCGCGAGGATGCCATCGGCGGGCGAGCCCTTTGCCACTTCGGTGATCCTGATCTGCCGGGCGTCTGCGGTGGACCGCTTGTCGCTGAACATCCACCCGCGGCTGCCTGTGGCGCCGAGGTTCCAATCGTGAGACGCGCCTGCGGGGATCGGATCGCCCTTGAGGAAGTCGGGCTTGGTCATGGTTACCTTCTTCGGGGCGGCTTCACATGGGGAGATGAGGACCGCTGCCAGGGAAACGGCAATCAAAGCAGTGGAGGGCTTGATTCTAATTTTCATAATCATCCTGGGTTTGGTGAGACTGTTGGAGCGGTGAATAAATGCGGATGGGATGTTTCATGATTGGACTGGTGAGCGGGATGAGTATTCAACGGTCGAGCGATAGATCTGCTGGCCGGAAAACAGGCTGTAACGCGAGGGCGAGCAGATCGTCGATGAGCTGTGCGCGTCGGTGAAGCGGATTCCCTCGGCGGCCATGCGGTCGATGCGGGGTGTCTGATAGGCCGCCTTCGGGTTGTAGCACGAAAAGTCGCCCTGCCCGAGATCATCCGCGTAAACGATCACGATGTGGGGCGGCTTTGCCGAACTAACGTGCGTCAGCGCCGCCGCGATGGCTAACAGCACTGCGGCGAAGCGTGGAGCCGGGTGGGATGTGGGATGCATTTTCATTTGGGGGTTCTTTCTTGTTTATTTCTGTAAAGGCAGCAAGGCCTCGGCAAACGCCTTACCCATCTGGGCGAAGATCTTCGCACTGCCAAAATAGTGGTAGCCGCCATTGGAAGCGCCTTTGAGGTCCTCCCTGTCTTTGGGAGAAAGGACTTCCTCCAAGGCGAGATCGAGCTTCTTCTGGTCGGCTTTGGTGATGCCCTCAATCCGCACATCGATCGCGGCATAATGTTCCGGGGATTCAAGGTCATATTGGTCATTGGGATAAGTTGTTCCATCGACCAAGTCGTTGAAACCCTGGAGCCAGACAAAACCGGACAGTTCATAGCCATCCTTCGCGTCATATTCCGGACAGACCCGCTTGGGATCTGCCAGCACCTTTTTCACATGGTCGACCATCATCCGGTAAAACACACCCGAGGCGGCATCCTTGTCACATACCCGTGGCGTTCCATCGGGATTGCGCATCTCCTTGAGGATGGATGCCGTAAGCGGATCCTTGCCGATATAGTCGAATGTGCCGA
>JBFZFJ010000222.1:0-5130 GCA_041306405.1 Verrucomicrobiales bacterium
GGCCTCGCCTATCAGCCCGCTCCCGCCGCGGACAAACTCGAGCAGGCCCTCGAAATCATCGATCACGCCATGCCCGTCGCCCCGCTCGACCGCGACCTCCTCCGCTACCAGGCCTTCCTCGCCTTCCACTTCGATGACAAACAGCCATTGATCGACCGCGCCTTCGCCATCGACCGCGCGCTGGACCCGACCTGGGTGGCTGGACCGCTCCGCCAGGCCGAGGCGTGGGCCGCAACCGATCCCCCGAGGGCTGCCGCGCTGTGGCGCGAGGCGCTCCGGCGGGCGGCTAATCTCGACCCGGCCCAGCCCGGGAATCGAGGATCGGGCGAACGGACGCTGCAACGAATCCGGCAGTGCGCCAAGGGCAAGCCCGAGCTCGAAAAGCTCGTTCCCTCGCAGGAATGAGCCGTGGACCGCGGCCTGGCGCGGAGGGCTTGCATGGGATCGGATGCCTCCAGATAGACAGGTGTTATACCAAGGTATGGTGTCCGTCTTGGCCGTGCCTGATGCTTTGGTATATCTTTCATTTAGAGTTTGACCGTCACCATCAAAACGGCTTTTCCTGACGACGTCATGAAAACAATCACCCACAAAATATTTGGTGTTGCCTGCCTGGTGGCATTTGGCTCGCTGATCGTCACGCCTCTCCAAGCAGCTCGCAGCGGTGGAGGATCCTTCACGATTATCGTAGTGAACCCCAAGCCTGTAGTCAGTAGATTCTGAGCTTGTTCTTAGCGTATCCAATCCCTTATCCCCAAATTTTCTTCAATTTCACAACATCCAACATGAAATCTTCCCTTTTCTCAGGTCTGGCGGCCTCCTTTATGGTTTGTGGCGCATACGGTGCTGCTTATTCGACCAATTTCAATTCGCTGGTTTTCGAAGGTGATGTAGACGGCCAGGATGGCTGGACTGTCAGTGACACTACGGACCAATACTCCCAGGTGGCCGAGGCGAATGTGAATAGGTTGCTTCCTCTTGATGCTTCATTGGTATTGCAATTGGGTGATGCTAAAGCTGTTACGACGCCCCCACCTGGTCCGTCCGTGGCGCTTGCCCATGCCTACGAAGGAACGGTTGGCCAGACAAATGTGGCCTTTGATTTTGTTCTTCTTGATAGCAGGACTACTGCCGCCGGCTTCACATATCGTGATACGTTTGGGATTTCAATCTCCAACGCTGGCAGTAATATTTTCTCGATCGGCTTTGTTCCTGACGCGCAATCGGCTACCCCAAGTACAAACATCGCCCAGTGGAATCTGGTTTACCAATTGGGTAACGCGACGACCGTGGATCTGAATATGGCGGTTTTTGAAGGATCACAATATAACTTCAATCTGGCATTCAACCCCAATATCGGCAATCCGGCACTAACTGACTTCCTCCTGACGATCAAGAGTGACGTCACTCCCGGTGGGCTTACCGATGGGGTCACCAATGGCCTTAGAAACTCTGGTGGTGCCATCCCTTCCTTTAGCTTGGCTTCTTCCGCGGCTACGGACGAGTTCAATGTTTTTTGGGCCAAGGAAGCCATCAACCCGGGATACGGTTCCAATTCCATCCTGATGGACAACCTCTCCGTCGTTCCGGAGCCTTCCTCCTCCTTGCTGCTCTGCCTGGCCGGTCTTGGACTGGCTTGCCGCCGCAAGCGCGCTTGATTTCTTGTTTGTTTATTGTGTTTTGAAAACCGCTTCCAGTGAGTGCTGGAAGCAGTTTTTTTTGGCGGAATTGATTAATATGATGACAATCAGATAATGTTAGGCATGATCCGGCTGGTCTGGGTGCATCCGGATTTCCTGTTATGAACGGTCCCCTGTTATTCCCGCCGCCATGGTTCCGCGCCCCGGCCAGGCGCTCGGCGTCATGGGGCCTGTTATGGATTGCGGGGGTGGTGCCGTCGCTGCTTCTATCCGGCGCGGAGGAGTTGCTGCCGCTGGTTTCGAACAGCGTTGTGCCGGCCACCGGCTATCCGGACAGCGGGGAGGCTCCCGCCGCGGATCTTCCGGCGATGCCCGGCGATCCCTCCGCGACACCGTTTCCGGATGACGGTTTGCAGGCGCAGCCCTCCGACCCGGAGTTCGCCGATGATTCGTTGCCGTCGTCCGGGGGGCTCATGCAGCCGGTCGCCGCCTTGAATCCAGCCGGGGTTGTAATTCCGCCGGTCCAGGAAAGTCCGCCCCCGGTGGCTGATCCTGCGGCGGTCGAACCTTCCAATCCGGCGAGTTTCGGTGAGCCGCTCGGGAATTTCTCCGGCTTTCAAGGCGGTTTGCCGGCGGCACCGGGCATCATCGGCACGGGGAGCCGCGGGTTTTCGGATAACCCGGGCGCGCTGCCGCCGGGCGGCGGGCTTTTGGAGGACCTGCGCGACGGCTTCAGTTTCGCCGCCACCCTCGCGGGGACCTATGACAGCAACCCCTCGCTGGGATATGGCTCTGCGGCAGACGCCGGCCAGGGCGATTTCTTCTCCACCCTGGGCGGCTCCGCCAGCTACCTGTCCCGCGCCTCCACCTGGACCTATGGCGCCAACTACTCCGGGGGCTACAGCCGGTATTTCAATCAATCCGACCTCAGCGGCTACAACCAGAATGCCGGCGGCTCGGTGAACTACGAGGGCGGCCCCTTCAGCGCCTCGCTCAATGCCGGAATCGGCTTTGGCAGCGGAGCCAACCGCGCATACGCCGCGGTCGTCGATGAAATCTCTTTCAACTACGGCCTGAGCGCCCGCTACCGGCTCAGCTCGAAGACCACGCTGAGCGGCAATTTCTCGCAAAACCTCACCAGCGCCAGCGGCAGCGGCTCCTCGGACACGAGTTCCTTCAGTCTCGGCGCTTCCGCCTTGTGGCGCTACTCCGCGCTGACCGAGTTCGGCCCCGGCATCCGCTACTCGCAGCAATCCGGCGACACCCAGCTCGACCGCAGCTCCATCGGCCCGATGATGACTGTCAATTACCAGCTCAGCCGCAAGGTCTCCCTCAACTCCCAGCTCGGACTCGACTTCGCGGAGTATGAGGGCGGCGAATCCGCCGATCCCTCGGTCTCCGCGGCGCTCGCGCTCGACTACCGGGCATCGCGCCTGTGGGGCATGAATCTCTCCCTGAACCGCAACACCCAGGCCGATCCGGTGAGGGCCGGGCAATTCAACGAGATCACCGCGCTGCGGCTCGGCTACCACCGCAAAATCCGCCGCGCGGCCTGGGAACTCGGCGTTTCCCTGGAATCCAACACCTCGGTGGCTCCCGACAGCCTGACCGGCGGGGCGGGAAATGACCGCGATTACCTGCGCTTCGACACTTCCCTCGGCATGCCGGTGTTCGGCGACACCTGCAACGCCCGGGTCTTCATCGGCTACAGGGACCAGAGCGGCGGAACCGAGGATTCGTTCGATTCGCTCCAGACCGGCTTCAGCATCAGCCGCGGATTCTAATGGTTCCCGGAGGCCGCCTGCGCCGCGCTGTAGCGGCGCGTCTATGACCGCCGATGCCGATGGGAAAGCGCGAAGCTCTGTCTCCGGCTTTCAGGCAGCTCATGCACACGGCGCTCATAGAGACGCCGCTACAGTTCGCTCCCTGCGTCGCGCTGTAGCGGCGCGTCTATGACCGCCGATGCCGATGAGGAAGCGCGAAGCTCTGTCTCCGGCTTTCAGGCAGCTCATGCACACGGCGCTCATAGAGACGCCGCTACAGTTCGCTCCCTGCGCCGCGCTGTAGCGGCGGTCTGCGGCCGCCGATGCGAATAGGAAATGTCAGGAGATCTCCCGCGGTTGGATAAAAGTTTCCAGAGCAACCCTGAAAACGCTGGCGGAGCCGCGTTAGGAAACACGCTGGCTGTTCATGATGATGCTAAAGTATAGTTCCCGTCCGCTCGGGAAGATTCCCGCCCGGATGGCGCGGCAAGTGCTCGATGGGATCGGTAAATGCCTGAAAACCAGTTATATCAATCGAATCCTGTGCCTGCCACGCACGCTCGATCGCGGTCCGGGTGGCACCGCCGCACCGCGGTTTTTGTGCTGGTCACTCGCGGATGCGAACTGTATCTATCCGCAGCGCTGAAGCATTTGTCCGGGCACGGGAATTTCCCGTGTCCCTTCTATCAATCCAACACTCCATTCCCCGTCTTTTGAAAAATCTCCCGCGCCTTTCCGGATTGTTCCGCCTTGTTCTGTTGTTGGCCCTCTCGCTGCCTTGCATCGGCCGCGCGGAGGTCGACCCCACTTACATCCTGCGGCCTAACGACTCGATCCGCCTTGCCGTGTATGACGAGCCCGACCTTTCCAGCCAGGTCCGCATCCTCAAGACCGGACAGGCGTCGTTTCCCCTCATCGGCTCCGTCGAGGTCAGCGGCATGAGTGTCGCGGACGCCGCCGGCAAGATCCGCGACCTTTACGCCAAGGACTATCTGGTGGACCCCAAGCTCACGCTCACCGTCGACAATTACGCCACCGAATTCATCTCCGTGATCGGCGCCGTCAAGAATCCCGGCCAGATCTCGATGCCCGTCTCCGGCCAGTTGGACCTCGCCACCGCCATGGCCACCGTCGGCGGACTCGCCGAAAACGCCGATGCCAACGGCATCCAGCTGGTGCGCGCGTCCGGCGCGACCACCGCCTTCAGCATGGCCGCCATCCAGGGCGAATCCGCCCGCGTCCCGCTCGCCGCCGGCGACCGCATCATCGTCAACCAGAGCCCCTTCGTCGGCCAGAAAATCACCGTGCTCGGCCAGGTCGGCAGACCCGGCCCGCTGGCGTTTCCCCTCAACGGCAAGCTGGACCTGGTCAATGCCATTGCCCTCGCCGGAGGTGTCACCGAGTTGGCCAATCCGAAGAAAGTGACCATCAACCGCAAGGGCGAAGTCACGGTGGTCAACTTCAAGGAGATCTCCCAGCGCGGGGATCGGCCGCTGATGCTCCAGCCCGATGACGTGGTCACCGTCGCCGAACGCCTCTTCTGACCTCCGCCCCTTTTTCATCTCACCCCGTTGGGGACAAGTGCGGCGGTCATAGACGCGCCGCTACAAACGCCTTCCGACCTTCCGACCTTCCGACCTTCCGACCTTCCGACCTTCCGACCTTCCGACCTTCCGACCTTCCGACCTTCCGACCTTCCGACCTTCCGACCTTCCGACCTTCCGACC
>JBFZFJ010000223.1:0-2952 GCA_041306405.1 Verrucomicrobiales bacterium
GCTGGATGAATTGGCAAACGTCACCGCCGCATCAGCGGAGGACAGCCAAACGAGGTGCATGATGGCGAGCGCCCAAGGAGTGTGTTTTTGGTTCTTCATCGTGGTATGGTGGTGTAACTAGGGGTGCGGCGGTGGTGGCACAAGAACTTTGAACTGTCCACCGCCATCGACCGCTCAGCAAAACCGGATGGACCAACTTGTGGATTGTCTTCAATGGCGGATTGCCGCGCGATTGGATGCTCACGGATTCGTTCGATCTCAAAGGCAACATCGCGGTGATCGATCACTATGAATTGTTTCTCGCCCAGTTCGAACACTTGCTTGCCAGCGTACACCAATCACCCGCGGAAAACACCGCCGGCCTGTCATGCCAGTTGATGGGCCTGCTTTCCCACATGCTGCGCACGTCTTGCGGCGGACAAGTCCATCACCTCCACAAGGACGAACTGGTGTCCAGGGCCTTGGCCTTGATCTGGGGCGGCGTGTTGGAATCCATGACGGTGCCAGCCGTGGCGGGGCATTTGGATTGCGGCAGGCGGTCTCTCGAGAGACGTTTCAAGAAAGGCACCGGACGCAGCGTGCTCGATGAAATTCAAGCCTGCCGGATCGACCGCGCCCGGCGCCTGATCGTGGATACCCATATCCCGCTCAAGGAATGCGCGACCCGCGCCGGATTCAATACCTGCGAGCACATGCGGCAGGTGTTTCGCAAGCAATTCGGCATGTCACCCGAAGCGCTCCGCAAGGAACGCGGCGATGCCGGGCCAAATCCGCGGCTGGAAAATGGATGCCGATGACGGAGGCCGCGCTCACGGCTACGGGGTGATGAACCAGCCCACGATGCCGCTGTTCATCTCGCTGATCCTGGCCAAGAAGTGCGGTGTCGATTCGCCTCGCATTTCCCAAGCCATCGAGCGGACTACCAACCACTACATCAAGAATTACCTCAACAAGGGTGCCCTGCCTTACGGCAACCACGGCCCAGCCTACAAGGGCTACAACAACGGCAGCAGCGCCTCTTTGGCCGTGGCCCTCGCCGCAGATCTTCGATGAGGTCGCCGCGATCCTGCGTGACACGAACGCCGACCTCGACGTCCGCGTGGCAGCCGCCGGCGTGCTCGGCGGCGTGGCCTGGGCCCGCCATGTCGAACCGGAGGAAAACTTCGGCAAAGCGGATTTCGATGAAGGCGGTATCAGGGGGTTATTTGGAACCCTTGGCACCCGCTGGCGCACTTTTCTCGATAAGCTCAATGGCTTTGGCCGCAAATCGCGCGCCAAGATCAGGATACTTGTCCCCCGGGTAGTGGACATCATCGTTGGGCCCATTGAGGTCGTCAGTGTCGATCCAGTCGCCATCGGCAGCGTCTTCCGCAAGCTTAACCTGCGCGGCTCTTACTCTCTCCCATTGCTCTGCCAATTCTCCCTTGAGCCCTGCATCACTAATGCGGCCAATCACGAAACCGATATCTTTACGACCTAAATCCGCCTTCATTCGCCCCAGCAACCTTAGAAAGCTTTCCCCGTATACTTCTCCAAGAGCCCGGCCCGCGTCCGACTCGCCCTGCATCCAGATGAACGTGACCGTGTCATGCGTCTTGCCCTCGGCCGCCTCGCCGGCCGCCTGAATCAATTCCCCGTAGAGCGTACCATGCTGGTTCAAGTGTTTCTCCTCCGGTGCAGTCTCTTTACCCGGAAAGCGATAGTTGTCGGGAAACTTGTAGTCCTTGTCCCAGAATCGGAGACCCCGCCCGGACTGGCATTGATGGACCACGGTGACGTTCTCCTTGCCGTAGCGCTCTTCCATGACACGGACAAAGCCGTCCTTGAGTGCGGGCGTCATATTCGACTGGCCGGAGAGTATGAACAGGCGCTTCGCCGGTTCGGCAGCTTCTGCCGCTGCGACCATCAGCACCATCGTGATAATCGCATTAACTCGCATTTTCATTCGACTGCTGCTAGGAAATTGCTTTTCACGGATGGTGCGCATGAGGACAGGTCAGAGGTCGGGATTTGGGCTTCAATGGTGTGCCACACGGATCGTGCAGGTTTTCCCACCCTTGCAAGGAAAATCTGCATGAAAAGAATGTTTGCGGGTTTCGGTGGAGGGGATAACTTGCCGCCGAACGACTCAGGATACCCTGTATCAAACACGATTTTCCCGCATGTTATCCCGCCTTCCCGTCCCCAACCAACCAACAACCCCGTTTTCTCCCCGCTGGGTGAAAAAGCAAATTCATGGCATTGAACCGGCGATGAATTTCACCAACGATGAGCGGAGATTCATCACATGAAGATTCATATCATCGTTACCGGCGGCACCTTTGATAAGGAATACAACGAGCTGAATGGTGAATTGTATTTTAAGAACACGCATCTGCCAGAGATGCTGAGTCTGGGCCGTAGCGGCCTGAAGACGGAGATCCAGACCCTGATGATGGTCGATAGCTTGCAGATGACTCCTGATGACCGTGCTCGCATTGTCGAATGCTGCCGGACGGCCGCGGCAGATCGAATCGTGGTTACACACGGAACCGATACCATGACTGATACCGCAGCCGCCCTTGGACGCAGTGGCTTGGATAAAACCATCGTCCTGACGGGAGCCATGGTCCCTTACAAATTCGGCAGCTCGGACGGGCTCTTCAATCTGGGTGCCGCACTCGCGTTCGTTCAATCTCTAGCGTCAGGTGTCTACGTTGCCATGAACGGCCACGTGTTCCCGTGGGACAACGTTCAGAAAAACAAGGCCGCTGGTATGTTCGAGCCTTTACATCCCATAGTCGATTAAATGGACCAGCAGCATGAGATCAACTTGTCGAAAGAGCAGTGGCAGACACGACAGACGTTGATTGCCCGGGCGCGCGATCCCAACGACAGCCAAGCTTGGGACGAATTCGCCGGTTATTATGCGGGCTTTATCCGCATGGTGCTGATGCAGCTGCACACGCCACT
>JBFZFJ010000224.1:0-2882 GCA_041306405.1 Verrucomicrobiales bacterium
GAGCGGAGCGGCGGCTGGGCGCACGGTTTTCCTGCGCCTTCGTCTGCCACCTCCACCTCCGCCGCCACCACCGCCACCGCCACCACCCCCCATCCAACCGCCGCCTGTTCCGCCCGCTGGAAGGGGCGGTTGCGGAGCGGATTCAGGGGTCAAAGATTCATCATCCTCATCATCAGGAAACTTCGTCGGCGGCGGTGTTCCGCCGCTTGTTCCGCCGCTTGTTCCGCCGCTTGTTCCACTACTTGTTCCGTTACTTGTTCCACTTGTTCCGCTTGTTCCGTCGCTTGTTCCGTCGCTTGTTCCGTCGCTTGTTCCGTCGCTTGTTCCGTCGCTTGTTCCGTCGCTTGTTCCGTCGCTTGTTCCGTCGCTTGTTGTGCTGGCGTAACCAATGGGCGGAACGGTCGGGCAGGTGCCGAAATAGACGTTGGGGTATTGTGGATCGAGGGACGGCGACTCGGTGCCATCTTGGGGGTAGGGCTGGAATCCCTGCTGGTCGGGATTGCCGCTGCCGCCCGCCGCAAGGCAGGATGGCGTGAGAACCGTCCAATCGTCGGCCCTGAAATCGGATTCGGTGAAATCGGTGTTGAGAACCGGGCGGATGACCCGCGCGCCAATCACCTCGGTCCCTCGTTCCTGATAAATCAGGTGGAACAGCGCGTTCTGGTAGGTGATCCAGCGCAGCGAGTTGGAGGCCAAGGCCGCGCCCGTGGCGATGTAGGGGTTTTCCCATCCGGCACGGCGCACGGCCCATCCGTTGCGGGCGTATTGCGCTGCCAGTGGCCAAATCATGCCGATGCCTTCCATAAGTCAGAGATCAAGTGTTGGGGATGAGATCGCGCTGCACGAACACGCGGAAGGTCTGTGACGACCGGGTCGCGAGGTCCGCCTCCGGGAATGAGGTCGATGCGTGCATGATCGTCCATTGCAACTCCGCGATGGCGAGGAACCCGGTGCGGTACTCCCCTTCGTAGTTGCCAAGCGTGGCGGCGAGAGCGGTCGATGTGAATTCAGCCGCGATGCGGTAGCGTGGATCATCCGGGCCTCCTAGGTCTTCGATGGTGCCGCTGGAACTCAGCAGCACGGTTTCCCCATCGAACTCGCGGAGTTGGAACTTGAGCTCCGCCACAGGCAGATCCTGCAACACGCCGTCTTTCCAAAACCCTACGTCGATAAACAGCACGTCCCCGTGCTTGGCGAACAGCACAGCCTTGTCCGCGTCTGCCGTGGCTTGGCCGGAGCTTGCGACATAGCCGCTGCGCAAGTCCACGTTCAATTCCACGCCGAGGCTGTCGTTCATCGCAGTGTCTTCAATCCCCATTGCGATCAGGTGCGCGGCGGAGGTGCCGCTGGCATTGGTCGCCTTGATGCTCACCACATAGACGCCCGCCACCTCCGCCGCCCCGGAAATCAAGCCCGTTGAAGCGGAAATCGACAAACCCTCCGGAAGTCCGGTTGCGACCCAGAAGGTCGGAGTTTCGCTCGCATAAGGCTGATAGGCAAACGGCTGTTTGCGGCGGTAGCCGAGAATGGAGGTGGTGTCTGAAATGACGGGGATGGCCATGGTGATGTGTTTAGCTGATGGTTGCCTTGCCGAATTCGGAGCCGCCGTCTTCCGCAAGGGTCGCTTTGAGCCCGTTGAACGCGACGAGACCGCGGGGATCGGTCTGATGATCATCGGTGTCGAAGCGCACGAGGCGCCCCCTCAGGATGAAATTGGCGGTGGTCATCGTGGTTGGCGTTGCTTCGGTGGCTCCGTAGATCACACGGTCCACGACGCAGGTATCCACCGCGTCGACAATCTTGCGGACGATGCGCAGGCCGAAGCTGTGGGACGATGGAACGCTCGTGAGCATGAAGCTGTGATCGAGCGAAGGCGGCAGGAACGTGACGTCCGCGATGTTGCTGGGGTTGGCTGGGTTGCCAGACGGAAGACCCATGTCGATGGCGACACCCCAGTGGACCGAGGTGTTCGAGTTGAACACAGCGGCGACAAACGAGAAGTCGAGTGACAGCCGCTTGCCAAGTCGCAGTTGCTTGCCATTGACGTGGATGCGGAACAGCTCGCGGGAAAAGTCCGTCGGGTAGAATACCTTTTCGCCAGCGATGACTTGCTCCACCTGATAAAACCCGCGCCCGTCCCACGCAAAAAATCCCGGGGCGCTGAGCTTGGTCGAGCGGCGGCCGAGATAGCCCGGGATCACCAGTGGCGCGGCGAAGTTGGTGTATTCATAAATCGCACCGGATTGTGGAAACGTTGGCAGGACGTTTGCCGTGGTGAAGACCAGCGGATCGACATACACGGCTGGCAGCAGGCCTCCGACTCGCGGAAGGTCGGCGGGTTTGATCGACGGCACGTCTTTTGCCTCGATCTTCTGGCGCGTCGGAAACACCTCGAAAAGCTCCGGCAATTCCCACGCGGCAATCACGGTTTGCTCGCTCCCGCTGACGCCCGGTGGCGAGGTTGGGATGAACGATTCAAGGTCTTCGACCCGCCCGCCCAGGTCATCGAGAATCAGTTGCAGCCCTTCGATTTGGGCAATCGTGTGGCCGTGCGTCTGGAATGCCGAAACTGGGCCTGCGGTGGAAATGATGGCGACGTAGCCATTCACCGCAGGGGAGTCGGCAAACGTGATGCTCAGATCGTCCTCGCCATCGAGCGTGACGGCCAGCGGCTCGACGATGGCGCGGTTGCCGCCGTTCTGACGGACGGTGACATGCAGGTCACGGGTGCCGAGGTTGTGGCTGATGGTGAAGTCCGAGTTCACACCGTCTCCGATTGGTGCGACGTAGTGCTGTGAGCCGGTGATGATCTGGTCGGGCGTGAATGGCACGTAAGTCCTGCCGTAGGGTGGGCGGAGCCAGTCGATGTTGGCAGCGGTTTC
>JBFZFJ010000225.1:0-3240 GCA_041306405.1 Verrucomicrobiales bacterium
CATGGCGTTCGGATTTCGATAACTTGATTCGGTGTAATTTGGCGGGCACCTGTCCAATTGTACACATCCTCAAAATCGTACAATTTTAAAATTCACTAACCAACAAATAAAATTTTACGCGACACTAGAGGCCGAGAATAGACCGCTTACGGCGGCGACCCATGCGGGGCATTATCGGACTTCGGCCTCTCCCATCCAATCGTCGCCGGCAAGTTCCTGAGACGCGACGTGCAAGTGGTTTTTCCTCCGGAGTGCCCGTCGCTCGTAGTTCCGAGGCTTACGTGACTCTTCAATGTAGCGCATCAGACTGGCGATCCTGGCGAGGTAACTCATTTCCCAAGCCGGGCAGCCCTCGGCATCTGGACGGGCTCGGCGGCACGGCAGACGTCGGAGGATCAGCTTGGCCCTAATCATGATGGCATGCAGCGCGGGGCATGGCACCGGAGAGTGCTCCCAATGATACGCCAGATAAGCACGCGTGCGGCCGTATCGGGCCGCGGCTGCCAGCCAGCACGAGCGTGTGAGCCTCGATGGATCCGGGTGATGGATGACGAAGGTGTCCTGCACCGCTTGAATGCGCAGCCCGGCCTCCTTCATTTGCATCCAGAGAAGCGTTTCCTCCCCAAATCCAGAGGCACCCGGTCCGAGCTCTTCATCAAAGGCATCGATCTTCTCAAAAACGGATCGATGAATCCCCATGCTGGCTCCGACTAGCTCGGGAGAGTTCGCCCCAAGCACCGGCACGTCGGCAAGCCAGATTCCATGCATGTGAGTCTGCCATGAGCGGCGGAGTTCCGGGCTGAGCAGGATGCGGCCTGCCACCGCCTCACAGCGCTTCTCCAGGAGCGGCCGCGCCATGCACTCCAACCAATTAGGAGCGGGCACGACATCATCGTCGGTGAAGAGCATTACCTCGCCTCTGGCCACCGCCAAGGCGGTGTTCTGCGCCCGACTCTTACCAGGGCGGGGTTCGGAAACATGGCGGATCTCGATGGTCGGATGGCTGGCCATAGTGACCACACTGACCGTTGCATCGGTGGAGCCGTTATCCGCTACGATCATTTCCACACTCCATCCATCGGGCACCTTCACCGACTGGAACGAATGGAGAGTCCGTTCAAGTGTGGAGGCCCGGTTGCGCGTGCAAATGATGACAGAGCATTGCATGTTGCATTCACCTACGCAACCTGACCGACAATCGTCCTTCCGATCTCGAGGGCGGCCGTTGCAGCGGGCGAAGGTGCGTTGCAGACATGCAGCGCATGATGGCCTTTCACGATGAGAAAATCGTCGACCAATCTCCCATCTTCCAGCAAAGCTTGGGCTCTGACGCCCGCCTTGCATGGAACCAGATCCTCGGAACGGACTTCGGGAATCAACTGCTGCAGGCTGTGCACGAAGGCGGATTTGAAAAATGAACGATGCATTTCCTTGAGGCCTTCACCCAGATTCCTGCTGATAAGTTTCCAAAATCCAGGGAACACCATCGTCTCGGTGAAATCGCGCAGGTTAAAATCGGACTTGTAGTAGCCCTCGCGCTTAAGCGCGAGTACCGCATTCGGCCCGGCATGCACAGAACCATCGATCATCTTCGTGAAATGAACTCCGAGAAACGGGAAGTCGGGATTGGGCACTGGATAAACAAGAGTGTTGACCAAATGTCTTTTTCCAGGAACCAATTCGAAATACTCTCCCCGAAATGGAACAATTCTGGCAGCTGGGACGACACCAGCCATCCGCGCCACCCGATCACTGAAAAGACCCGCACAGTTGATCACAAACCGACCCTGATACTCGCCTTTAGAGGTTTCAATCGTATGGACGTTATTGGCAGTTCTGAAAGATCTCACTTCACACCCATACTCAATCGCCCCACCTCCATCGACAAACAACTCGCCAAGCTTTTGTGAAACCAGGCGATAGTCTGTGATCCCGGTGGTCGGGACCTTGATTCCTCCCAGGCAGACCACGTGTGGCTCAATTTCCCTCAACTCATCCGCCGTGATTCTAGAAACAGGAAGGCGGTTCAGGACTCCACGATCAAAAAGTTGTCGCAATATTGGCAGTTCGGATTCCCGTGTAGCGACGATGATTTTTCCACAAACATCATGTGGAATCCCATGATCACGGCAGAATTCCACCATCGATATAGCCCCGGCCCTCGCGAATTCCGCCTTGAAACTTCCCGGTTTGTAGTAGATCCCTGAATGGATCACACCACTGTTACGACCCGTCTGGTGTTTGGATAATCCTTCTTCCTTTTCTAGCAAAATAATCCGTGCGGAAGGCAGTCGCTTTCCTAACTCCAACGCGGTTGCCAATCCCACAATGCCGCCACCCACAATAACATAGTCAAATATAGCCTTCATGCTGCTGTGTATTGATTGCTTCAAGCGTCTATCAACATCGTTTTGACCTTTATCTCCTTCAATTTCAACTCAACCTCTCGTCTATAAATCGGATTCATCAAAACAACAACATCAGGCTGGTAACTCATGAGAAAATCCGGAGCGATAATCTCTTGTCCCGATCCCGGAATATACAACCCCTGCTTGTTGGGATTAATATCCACTACATGCGAGATGACTCCGCTCATCGACAGCATGTTAAGGAAACTCACCGTTTTGGCTCCACCGCCCCAGATAACGGTCCGGGTGTTGTCCTGTGACCATGAGGCAAATCGATCAATCCATGGCTTCTCGCGGGCCGCGACATTGAGTGAAAATGCATCCACGGATTCCGCAAGTGCGGACATCCCTGCGCTGTGGGTAGCCTCGCTCCTGCCATCCCAATCCTCTTTCGAAATGCGCGCCTCGATCGACAAGAACTGACCGCCGTAGGCTTCCTCTAGGCGAACCACCTCAAAGCCCGCCTTCTTGAAGACGAATTCAAGCGACTCGTAACCAAAGTAATTGCAATGTTCATAGATGACGTCCCAGACAGAAAGTTGATCAAGAATAAATCGGACATTGGGAACCTCAAAATAGACCATCACATCCCGATCGCCGTTGATCGTCCGATGGACAGTCGAGAGAAACTCCACTGGATTCTCAACATGCTCGAAGACGTGCCGGCAGCACACCAGGTCACCCTGACTGGACACATGCTTCTCGCCATAGAAGTCCTTATGATATTCGATACTGCCGTGCCCGGACGATCGGATTTGCTCGCCCTCATAACTCGGATCGAAACCAATTCCGGAATTCCCTCCCTCTTCACAGAGCAGGGAAAGAAAATGTC
>JBFZFJ010000226.1:0-3805 GCA_041306405.1 Verrucomicrobiales bacterium
CGGGACCGTTGTCGGCGTGGATGCCGTTGCGGCTGTTTCCCTCGCAGCGGTTGTTGGCGAGGATGACCGCGGCTCCGCCCCACGACTCAATGCCATGCTCGAAATTTTCCAGCGACTCGCAATCCCGGACTTCAAGCGTGCTGCCTTGGCCGATGGCGGCCACGCCGTTCCAGCCGTTGTTGGCGAAGCGGCTGCGACTAACAAGGGCTTGGCCGCCCTCGATCACGGCGAGGCCGTGGCCGCTGGCATCTGTGAAGCGGCAATCGACAAAAGTGGCCTGCCCGCCGCGCACCAGGGCGGCAGAAAAGCGGTCGGTGCCGGCGGCGAACGACTCGTGGCGGAAGGTGATGCCTCTGATCCGCGCGCCTTTGGCGTCCGGGCCGATAGAAATCGCGCTGCCGCTTTCCGGCGCGCACTCGACGATGGTTTCGGCGAATCCGGCGCCTTGCAGTTCGACCGCGGCGTTGATGACGAGCGGGCCTTTCCAGGTCGCGATGCCGAGGACGATGCGGTCGCGGTCGCGCGCGCTGGCGAGTGCTTCCGCGGGCGTGGCGAAATCGCCGGGGACGTGGAGGCTGCGAACGTAGCTGGAAAGTTTTTCCAGCCGCGCGGCGATTTCGGGATTTCCGGGAGTGAGCGAGTTGGCTTCGCGGAGCCAGTCGAGCGCCTGCTGGTCGAACTGTCCTTGATCGCGGGCGACGGCCATTTGCAGGAGTTCGGTGGCTTTCGCCTGGTCCGCGGCGATCTTTTCCACGGCGGCGGTGGCGTCGGCGAGGATCAATTTCGCGTCCGGATCGTCGGGCGTCTTGGCGAGGATTCCTTGCGCCGTGGCGATGGCGTCGTCCCAGTGCCGTTGGTCGAGCGCCTGGCGGGCGGAAGCGATGGCGGCGGTGCGCGACTGATTGGCGCGGGCGGCGGCGACTTGTTCTAGAATGGCGGCGGCGTCCTTTTCCGCGGGAAATTTAGCGAGCACCTGGCGGGCGGCGGCGACAGCTTCGTCGAGGCGTCCGGCCTCAAGCTCGGCGGTGGCCTGGCCGGTCCAGTAGCCGATGAACTGGGTTTGCTCCTCCACCATGCCGACCTCGATGCTGCGGCGGCCGCGCTGCGCGAGACCGGAGCCGGGATCGATCGCTTCGATCTCGGCAAACGCGCCGGCCGCATCCTGCCAGCGGCGGTTCTCGACCATGATGGAGCCTTGGTTTGCGAGGAATCCGATGCGCGCCTGGCGTTGTTCCTCCTTGGCCTCCTCGTTTTTCAGGTAGATCCACCCGCCGCCGCCGATTCCGGTTAGGAGAACCGCGAGCCAGACGAGGTGGAAAGCGGCGCGCTTGGCGGCGGGGGCGGGGGGGATTTCAGCGATGACTTTCGAAGGCAGCGGCGGAGCGGCGAGGCCGACGGCTTCCAAATGCTCCTGGACGGCGGCGAGCGCCTGGTCGAACTCGATGAGTCCCTGCTGATAGCGATTCGCCAGGGTTTCGTTCGGCGCGGAGCGGACCATCGCGGCGATGTGCTCGCGGGCCTGTTTGAAATCGGCGAGATGGGGGCGCGGATCCTCGTCCGGACCAAGTCCGAGGATTTTGCGGGCATCCGGAAGCTTCATGGCGTGTGGGATTTCAGCCGACGAATTTTTGCACGATCGGCATCCGGCGGCCGATGCCGAAAGCCTTCGAGGTCACGCGCAGGCCGGGCGCGGCCTGGTGGCGTTTCCACTCGTTGAGGTCCACGCGGCGCTGCACCCAGCGGACGGTGGCTTCCTCGTAGCCTCGCGAAATGATCTCGTCGGCGGAAAGCTGGTTTTCCACGTAAAGCGCGAGGATGGCGTCGAGGATTTCGTAGGGCGGCAGCGTGTCCTGGTCCTTCTGGTCGGGCCGGAGCTCGGCGCTCGGCGGCTTGTCGATGGTGTTCCACGGGATGATTTCCCGCTCGCGGTTGATCCAGCGCGAGACTTCGTAAACCCGGCATTTCGGCAGGTCGGAAATGACCGCGAGGCCGCCGCACATGTCGCCGTAAATCGTGCAGTAGCCCACGGCGAGCTCGCTCTTGTTGCCGGTCGTTAGGAGCAGGTGGTTTTCCTTGTTGGAAAGCGCCATGAGCATGAGTCCGCGGAGGCGGGCCTGCATGTTCTCCTCGGTGACGTCTTCCGCTTTGCCTTCGAACACCGGCTGCATCGTGGCTTTGACGGCTTCGAAGGCGTTTTTGATAGGAACCTCGTCGCAGCGGATGCCGAGGTTTTTGGCCAGCGCGAACGAGTCGTCCACGCTGCCGCGCGACGAGTAGGGGCTGGGCATCGTGAGGCCGCGGACGTTCTCCGGGCCGAGCGCGTCGGCGGCGATCACGGCGGTCAGGGCGGAGTCGATCCCGCCGCTGAGGCCGAGGCAGACGCTGGAAAATCCGCACTTCGTGACGTAGTCGCGGACGCCGAGGACGAGAGCTTGATAGAGTTCCTCGGCATCGCAGGAATCGAGCGACGCTTCGTCTTTCACCGGTGAAAACGGATCGACCACGACGCAGGTTTCGCTGAATCCCGCAAGCTGGGTGGCGATGCCGCCGGTGGCGTCGGTGACCAGCGAGTGGCCGTCGAAGACGAGCTGGTCGTTGGCGCCGACCGCGTTGCAATAGACGACCGGGACTTTCGCCTTGCGGGCGATTCCGCCGATCATCGCGCGGCGCAGCAGAGGCTTGCCGAGATGGAACGGCGAGGCGCTGAGATTGAGCAACAGATCGATGCCTTTTGCCGAGAGTTCATCGACCGGATCGCGATCGTAAAACGGGCGCTGCAAGTAGTCTTCCGTCCAGATGTCCTCACAGATCGTCACGCCGATGCGGTGGCCATTCCAGAGGATCGGTTCGCTGGCATCACCGGGTTCGAAGTAGCGGCGCTCGTCGAAGACATCGTAAGTCGGCAGCAGGGTTTTCCAGATGCGGTGCTGGATTTTTCCGTTCTCCAGCCAAGCCGCGGCGTTGCGGAACGGTTTCCCCGGCCGCGACGGATGGTGGTGGTCCACGTAGCCGACGAGCAGCGGGACCTCGCGGATTTCGCCGGCGAGGTAGTCGAGCGCCTGCAGGCATTTCGGGACAAACTGGGATTTGAAAACCAGATCCCGCGGCGGGTAGCCGACCAGCGACAGCTCGGGCGTGAGCACCAGGTCCGCGCCGGCTTCGAGGCATTCCCGATAGGCGGCGAGAATGCGTTTCACGTTGCCGGGGAAGTCTCCGATGACCGAGTTGATTTGGGCGATGCCGATGTTCATGAACGCGTCCAGAAAACACCCGCAAACGGCCACCGGCAAAAGGAAAAAACATTTTGGCGCATGCCGGCATTTGAAATCACCGGAATTCTTCCGGTATGGAAACATTTTCGGAAAACGGACGTAACACCCCGCCGAAAGGAAAACCATGATGCATCTCTTAAATGCCGCCGCAATCCTGTCCGTCGCGCTGGGCGCGATGGCCGAGGCCAATCCTCCGGGAACGCCGCCTGCCGCGCCGACTGGATTCCAATGGCAGGCGGTTCCCGAGTTGTCGGACGAGTTCGATGGCAAGGAACTGGATGGGAAAAAATGGCTGCCTTACCAGCCCTACTGGAAGGGCCGCCAGCCGAGTCAGTTCGAACCGAAGAATGTCGCGGTGAGCGGAGGGGATCTCCTGCTCCGTTCCACACCGAAGGTCGCGGATCTAGCGGACGTCAAGAACCCCGAGTCCGATGTGTGGGTGAATTCGGCCTGCGTTTCGTCGAAACAGCCGGTGGCATCGTATGGCTATTACGAGGCCCGCATCAAGGCGTCGCGCTTGTCGATGACCTCGT
>JBFZFJ010000227.1:0-16781 GCA_041306405.1 Verrucomicrobiales bacterium
CTGTTATTCAACCGCGAACGCCTGGCGAAGTCCGCCGCCTATCACGCCAAGCTCCGACCCGAGCAGGCCGCCGAAGTGGAGGCCAAGCGCAAGGCGGAGGAAGAGAAAAAACTCGCCGCGCAAGCCGCGAAGGAAGCCAAGGCGAAAGCCGACAAGGAAGCCAAGGACAAGGCCGCCGCAGAAACCGAACAGAAAGGAGAGAGCGCATGAGTTTGTTAGCCGTCCAAACCGCCGTGCCTTCACTCTGGTCGCCGGAGTGGCTGCCCCGCTTGCCGCAGAGGTTGGTGGAAATGATCCTCCAGAATTTCGGCGCGCCGGATTGGCTGGTGTCGATCGCCGGATTCATCGTTGCCGCCTCGACCGTGGTCGGGGTGTTCATGGGCGGCTTCGCGTTACTGTCGTTGATCGAACGCAAAACGCTGGCCCGCATCCAGAACCGGATCGGTCCGAACCGCGCGGGATGGTTCGGCATTCTCCAACCGGTGGCGGACGGCATCAAGATGCTGACCAAGGAGGACATCGTGCCCGCCAAGGCCGAGTGGCTGTTGCATCTGGCAGCTCCGATTCTCATCGTGATCCCGTCGATCCTCGCGCTCGGCGTGATTCCCTACGGCCGCGAATGGACGCCGGTGCCGCTCGAACTCGGGCTGTTGTTTTTCTTCTCGGTCGGCGCGTTGACGGAGCTCTCGGTGTTCATGGCCGGCTGGGCGAGCGGATCGAAATTCCCGATGCTCGGCGCGATGCGGGCGATCTCGCAGATGGTGAGTTACGAACTGCCGCTGATCATCTCCGCGCTCGGCGTGGTGATGGTTTCCGGAACCCTCTCGCTGCCGATGATCGTGGACAAACAGTCAGGTTTTCATCTCGGATTCATCCCCGCGTGGAATCTCTTCACCCCGTGGGGATTGGTGGCGGGCCTGGTGTTTTACATCGCGGCCATCGCGGAGGCGAACCGCTGCCCGTTCGACCTGCCGGAGGGCGAGTCTGAAATCGTCGCCGGTCACATGACGGAATACTCCGGCTTCAAATACGCGTTGTTTTTCATGGGCGAATACCTCGGGCTCTTCGCCATCTCCGGGCTGGGCATCACGCTCTTCCTCGGCGGTTGGCAGGCCCCGTTGCCCGGACTCGGCTTCGTGCCGTCGTGGATCTGGTTCTTCGCCAAACTGGCGGTGGTCATCATGTCCTTCCTCTGGATTCGCGGCACTTTCCCGCGCGTCCGGATCGACCAGCTCATGCGTTTCGCCTGGCTCTGCATGATCCCGATGGCGCTGCTGACCCTGCCGGCTGCGGCGATCTGGCATTTCACCGGGCGTGGGGTCCTGTCGTGGGTGGTTACTGTTCCTTTGCTGCTCATTCCGTGGGTGGTCATCACCGTGATTTATAACAGACGCCTCGCTCCCGCGACCCGGCATTACACCTTCGCCGAATGATCCCGCTCCTCATACTTTCTCCGCTGATCCTCTTCGCCGCCCTCGGCGCCGTCTGGAAGGCGCGTCCGGTGCATGCGGCGTTGCTGCTCGCCCTCACGCTGGCGCTGAACGCCGTGCTCTATCTGACGATCGGCGCGGACTTCATCGGCTTGGTGCAGTTCATGGTCTATGTCGGCGCGGTGGCGGTGCTGATCGTTTTCTCGCTGCTCATCACCCGGCCCGGCGACGAGGCGGAGGAAATTTCGCGGCGTCCGCGCTCCCTGCTGCCGGGACTGGTTTGCACGGTGCCGGTGCTGGCGGTGTTGATCTGCTCGATTTCACGGGTGGCCACACCTGTAGTCGCCGAAGTCCCTGCGTTCTCGGTGGAACAACTTGGCAAGGCGCTTTTCACCACGCACGCGCCCGCCGTCATCACGGTGGGTGTCCTGCTAACCGCCGTGATGATCGGTGCCGCGTTGTTTGCCCGCGATCCCGGCAAGAAACCTCAAACTCCTTCCGACCCATGACACCGCTCAGCCTGCTGCTCACGCTTTCCTCGCTGCTGTTCACGCTCGGCCTGTTCGCCGTGCTGACCCGTCGCAACGCGATTCTGATCCTCGTCGGCATCGAACTCATGCTCAACGCGGCCAACATCAATTTCATCGCCTTCTGGCGTTACGGTCCGCCCGACCCGGAGCTAACCGGGCCGATGTTCGTCCTGTTTTCGATCGCCATCGCCGCCGCCGAAGCCGCCGTGGGCCTAGCCATCATCCTGATGGTTTTCCGCCACACCCGCTCCACCGATCTCGACAAACTGGATACGCTCCATGGTTGAAAATTTACATCTCCTGCTCTGGTTGGTGCCGCTGCTGCCTCTGCTAGCGGGCGGGATCATCGCGTTTCTGCCGAACCGCCGCGGGCGGATCGCGTCGAAACTCGCGGTGGTGGCCCTGTTGGGTTCCTGCCTGATCGCGCTGGCGGCCTTGTTCTGCGCGCTGGCACCGTCGGAGGGAAAACCCTTGGTAGCGACTTCGTTGACTTGGCTCACCTACGGCGATGTGGCGTTGAAAGTCGGCTTGTTGCTCGATCCGATGAGCGCGGCGATGGCGGCGATGGTGACGTTCGTCGCGTTGTGGATCTTCATCTACAGCATCGGCTACATGGAAAACGAGGCGCGCTTCGGGCGCTTCTTCGGGTTCCTCTCCTTGTTCTGCGGCGCGATGCTGCTGGTGGTTTTATCGAACAGCTTGCTGCTGCTGTTCATGGCGTGGGAACTCGTCGGCCTCGCCTCCTACATGCTGATTGGATTCTATTTTGAAAAGCCATCCGCCGCCGCTGCCGCGCAGAAAGCCTTCATCACCACCCGCGTCGGCGACATGGCGTTTTTCCTCGGCATGATCTGGCTCTATCGGCAGTCCGGCACGCTGCTCTTCTACGATGGCGGAAACGGTCTGCTCGAATCCGGCGCGCTCGCCTCGCTGGCCGGCACCACCACGATCGGCGGGCTGACGGTTTCGGCCGCCGCCGCGCTGCTCCTGCTGGTGGGAGCCATGGGGAAATCCGGCCAGGTTCCGCTGCACACCTGGCTGCCCGATGCGATGGAAGGCCCGACTCCGGTGTCCGCGCTCATCCACGCCGCGACGATGGTCGCCGCAGGTGTGTTCATGGTCGCCCGCACCCATCCGATTTTCGCAAACGGAGGCGGATTGACCGTTCCACTCACCGCATGCGCCTGGATCGGCGGAATCACCGCGCTTTACGCCGCGCTGGTGGCGCTCGCGCAAACCGACATCAAGCGCATCCTCGCCTACTCGACCGTCTCACAACTCGGCTTCATGATGGTCGCGCTCGGCACCGGCGGGGTGGCGGCGGCGATGCTCCACCTGATCTGCCACGCGTTCTTCAAGGCCTTGCTCTTCCTCTCCGCCGGCTCGGTGATCCACGGCTGCCACGGCGAGCAGGACATCCGCAAGATGGGCGGGCTTTCCAAGTCGATGCCCCGCACTTTCGCCGCCTACGCGGTCGGCATGATGGCGCTCTCCGGATTCCCGTTTGTCTTCTCCGGCTTCTGGAGCAAGGAGGCGATCCTGCACAGCGCGCAGGTTTGGCCCGGGGGCAAAGGCCCGTTTTTATTGGCTGTCGCGGCGGCCTTGCTGACGGCGTTTTACATGACCCGCCAGGCCTTGCTGGTGTTCCGCGGTCGTCCCCGGTCACCCGGCGTTTCCCATCCGCACGAGAGTCCTTCGGTGATGCTTGTCCCACTTTACGTGCTGGCCGCCGGCGCGGTGCTGCTGGCGATCGTCGGCACGCCGGTCTGGCCTTGGTTTGAAAAATGGATCAACGGCGAGTCCGCGGTCTTCGATGGCGGCGCGCTGAACCACGGGCTCGGACTGATCGCGCTCTCGCTGGGAATCGTCACCGTCGGCGTGGGCTTGGCTTGGAAGGTCTATCGAAATCCATCGCACGACAGCAACGCGCCCGATCCGCTGGCGGGAAAACTCGGCGGCGTCTGGAATTTCCTCGAACGCGCGATGGGCTTCGACGCGCTTTACGAAAAAGCGATCATCGGCCCGCTCGCGTTTTTCGCGGGTGCCATCGACGCCCTCGAACGCCAGATCTTCGTGCCGTTGATGGGCGTCGGTGAAGCTTGCATCAAGACCTTCGGCCGCTGGACCGGAGCGTCCGATGAAAAGGGCCTCAACGAAGGTTTCAACCGTATGTGTTCCGGTTTGCAAAACCGCGCCGATTCCGCTTCCCAAAGTCAGAGCGGTCGTCCGCAAGGTTATCTCCGGGCTATCGGGCTCGGGATGTCCGTCCTCCTCATTCTCTATTTCTGGCTCAGCGCCTAGTCACGCCATGTTGTTACTCTCACTCTTGCTACTCCCCTTGGTGGGTGCCGTGTTGATCGCCGCATGGCCCGGTCTGGGCCGCATGTGCGCGGTTCGCCTTGCGATCACGTGGGCCATCGTGCCGGTGGCGGTGGTGGCCGCGATCGGCTTCCGAGGCGGCGCGTCCTGGTCGCTGCCGTGGATGCCGGACGCGAACATCCATCTGGCCTTCCATGCCGACGGCACCTCGTGGCTGTTCCTGCTTCTAACATCGATGATCACGCTGTTCTCGCTCGCTGTATCGGGCAGCTTGAACATCGGAGACCGCGCCTATTGCGCGTTGATCCTGGTGATGGAGTCGATGCTCTTCGGCGTCTTCACCGCCACCCATTTTATCCCCTGGTTCCTGTGCTGGGAGATGACCTTGATTCCCGCCTATCTGCTGATCCGGCTATGGGGCGGCAAGGGCGCGCCGCGAGCGGCGCTGCGGTTCTTCGTCGTGACCCTGGCTGGCGGGGTCTGCATGTTGCTAGGTTTCCTCGCCTTGCAGTTGTCGGTCGGCACCATGGATTTCGCGGAGCTGGGCCGGCTCGCCGCCAATAAAGAGCTTGCCGCGGGCTTGGCCAAATCCTTCTCCTCCACCGGTCTTGAGGGTTACACGCTGTTGACGGTGGTTGCCGTCGCGGTGTTCCTCGGGCTGGCGGTGAAAATCCCCGTAGTGCCGTTTCACGCGTGGTTGCCGGACGCTTACGCGGAGGCTCCGACTCCGGTCACGATCCTGCTAACCGGCCTGCTCTCGAAGATGGGCGTTTACGGTTTGGTCAGGGTTTTCCTGCCGATTTTCCCCGAGGTGTTGCCCGGACTCGCGCCATGTCTGACCGCGCTGGCGGTGGCGACTGTGCTGCTAGGTGCGGTCGCCGCTCTCGCGCAGCGGGATTTGAAACGGATCCTCGCCTACTCGTCGGTCAACCACCTCGGTTACTGCGTGCTCGCCGTGGCGGCGGTGGCGGCGGCACACACGGACCGGGTCGCGATGGCCTCGGCGGTTTCAGGAGTCGTCTTGCAGGCCTTCAATCACGGCGTGATCGCTTCGGCGTTGTTCTTCGGCATCGGCATTCTCGAAACGCGGAGCGGGGGACAAAGCGGCTTGAATGATTTCGGCGGCCTGCGCGCACGCATGCCGGTGTTCTCCGGGCTGATGGGATTCGCGTTGTTCGCCTCGCTCGGACTTCCCGCCTTGAGCGGATTCGTCGGGGAATTTCTGATCTTCAACGGTGTGTTCGGACTGGTTCCATGGTCCGCCGCCATCTCGGTGATCGGCCTGCTGCTCACCGCCGTTTTCCTGCTCCGCATAATCCGCAAGGTGTTCCACGGTCCCTTGCTTCCGGCCATGGAAAAATGGACCGACCTCACCGTCGGCGAGCGCTGGTTGTTCGCGCCCGCCATCGCCTTGATCGTGATCCCCGGCCTGTGGCCGCAGGTGCTGCTTCACTTCATCAATGGCGACACGCTCCGCCTGCTCGACCTTCTCCATCCGATCCCATGACTCCCGCCTGGACCATTCTATCCGCTTTCGCCGGGGCCTTGCTGGTGCTCCTGCTGCCCGCCCGCATGGCTGGCGCTTCCCGGGTCGTCGCCCTTGTGGCCTCGCTCGTTGGCGCAGTGGCCGCGGGTTTCGCCTGTCTGTCGCGCTTGAATGATCCGGTTGGCCCGGTCTGGTCCTTCGACCGTCCGTGGATTCCAAGTCTCGGCGTTCGCTTCCATCTTGCCGCCGACGGACTTTCCCTAACCTTGCTTTTGCTCACCGGCATCGTGGCGGTCGCCGGGGTGTTGTTTTCCTGGAACGTGGAACGCAGGCCGCGCGCGTTTTTCGCCTTCTTCCTGACAATCATCGGCGGGGTTTACGGCGTGTTCCTCAGCCGCGACGCGTTCCTGCTGTTTGTCTGTTACGAAATCGTGATCCTGCCGAAATACATGCTCATCGCCATCTGGGGATCGACCAACAAGGAATACGGCGCGATGAAACTCACGATGTATTCCATCGGCGCGAGCGCGCTGATCCTCATCGGGCTGGTGGTCGCCTATGCCGCGGCCGGCGGGACGAGTTTCGATCTCGCCCATCTGGCAGCCGCGCAGTATTCGCCGGCGCTTCAGGCGTGGGCGTTCCCCGTTGTCTTCCTCGGCTTCGCAGTGTTGGCGGGCATGTGGCCGTTCCACACCTGGGCGCCGACCGGCCACGTCGCCGCTCCCACCGCCGCATCGATGTTGCTCGCGGGCGTGGTGATGAAACTCGGCGCTTACGGCGCGCTTTGTGTGGCGATGCCGCTGTTTCCGCAGGGTTTCGAGCAATGGAAGCCGGTGATCGCCGGGTTGGCGGTGATTGGAATTGTTTACGGCGCGCTGACCGCTTTGTCGCAGAAGGACCTCAAGTTCGTGATCGGTTATTCCTCCGTCAGCCACATGGGTTTTGTTTTGCTAGGTCTCGCCGCCGGCACCCACTGGGGCTTGCGCGGGGCGGTGTTGCAAATGATCTCCCACGGCGTCATCGCCGGACTTCTCTTCGGCATCGCCGGGCGGGTGGTCTATGAACGCACCCACACCCGCGACTTGTCGGAGCTCCAGAAATTCGATCTGTGGCGCTCGCTGCCAGGGGCGGCGGTCGGCTTCACCCTCGCCACCGCGGCGTCGATGGGGCTGCCGGGCTTCAGCGGATTCGTGGCGGAAATCTCGGTCGCGATCGGCCTCTGGCAGTCCTACCCGTGGCTGGTGCCGGTGATCGCGGTGGGAATCATCATCACCGGCGCGTTCTCGTTGCGCGCCCTGCACAAGGCGTTCTTCCCGGTGCGGGAAGCGTCCGGGGCCGCTCCGCCCGCTCTTCCTCCGCTGACTTGGCCAGAAATTTCGGCCATCGCGCTCCTGATCGCCGTTTCCCTCACCATCGGTATCTATCCGAAACCATGGGTCGTCCTGATCGACGACGGACTGCGCTCGCCCTTGTTCCAATCGATCCTCTCCAAGCCGTGAACTATTCCGCCCTATTCATGCAATTGAGGCCCGAGGCCGTGCTGGTGATCACCGCGCTGGTCCTGCTGGGCGTGGCTGTGGCTTACGAGTCGAAAACTCAAAAGCCATTCCCGGTCAATTCCGCCATCGGAATGGCTGCGTTTGGAATCCTGCTTGCGATGGTGGCCCTGTGGTTCGCTCCGCACGAAAGGCCGAAGGGTGGCATCGACATCATCAGTGGAGCTCTCTTTCACTTGAAGCTGCCGGACGTTAAAGGCGATTCATCGTTGATCGCGACCGACGGACTGGCACACCTGTTCAAGGGTTTGGTTCTGGGACTTGGCCTGTTGGCGGTGTTGCTGCCGCCCGCCCGCCGGGAAATCGCGCAGACCGGCGAGTTCTACGCGCTGATCCTGTTCGCGCTGACCGGCCTGTTGCTGACGACGGGCACCAACCATCTGCTGTTCCTGTTCGTCGCGCTCGAACTGGCGAGCCTTTCGCTCTATCTGCTCGCAGGTTTTTCGCGCAACGCGCGGGCTGCCGAGGCGTCGCTCAAGTATTTCCTGTTCGGTGGCGTCTCGGCCGCCTTCCTGCTGTTCGGGTTGAGTTTGATCTACGGCTTCTCGCACTCGGCAACTTTGCACGGCGTGGCGGTCGCGCTCGCCGCGGGTCCGCCGTCTTCCTTGGCGATCGCCGGACTGGTGATGGTGGTGGTGGGGCTCGGTTTCAAACTTGCCGCCGCGCCGTTCCACTACTGGGCTCCGGATGTCTATCAGGGCGCTCCGGCGACCAGCGTCGCGCTTGTCGCCGCCGCGTCCAAGGCGGTCGGGTTGGTGGTGCTCGTCCGGTTCCTGATGATCGGTTTCCATGGCGTTTCCGGTTCGGCCGCCTGGGGCGGAATGGTTGCCGGTTGGTCGTCCTGGCTGGCGGTGCTGGCTGCGGTTTCGATGGTTTTTGGAAACGTGCTGGCACTCGCCCAGACCAGCGTGAGGCGGTTGCTGGCATACTCGGCGGTCGCCAACACCGGCTATCTGCTGGTGGCGCTGAGCGCCAACGGTGTGTCCGCCGCCGGGGCCGCGTTGTTTTACGTCGTCGTTTACGGATTGGCCACGCTCGGAGCGCTCGCCGTCACGGCCTTCGTAGAGCGGGATCGCGGGAATGACTCGCCCGCGGCCTTCGCTGGGCTGGTCCACCGTTCGCCCTGGCAGGCGGTGGCGCTGCTGGTTTTCCTGACCTCGCTCGCCGGGATTCCACCCTTGGCCGGGTTTGTCGGCAAGTTCGCCATGTTCAGCGCGGCCATGGCGGAATCCACGAGGAACGGAACGCCGGGCCTGACGTGGTTGGTTGGCCTGGCCGCCGTCATGAGCGCGATCTCGCTCTACTATTACCTTTCGGTTCTCAAACAGGCATTCGTCAGGGAAGCGCCGGATGGTGAAGGTGTGCGGGATTCCACCGTTTCGCTCTCCCATCTGTTGGCGATCGCTCTGCCTGCGGTGGCGCTCGTCGTTCTCGGGCTTTTCCCCGCGCTGTTGCTCGATCCGATCGCCCGGGCGGTGGTCGAATCACTGGGTCTCCGCTGACGGAGGCGCAGGTCGCGGCTTTCTATTTCAAGAGGTTGTGATAGGAGTTTCAGACATTGGCGGATGGCAGGCGCTTTGCCGGGGCGAGGACCGGGCGCGTGGCGGTGGTCAAGGTGTTGGGCGCCCGCCTTTCATGGGCTCAACCCGGCGTCTCGGGGCGGGCGACGAGGGCGGAGAATTCTTCTTCTAGCTGTTTGAGGAGTTCCGGGTCCTGGATTTTCTCCCCCTCCGCCGTGGTGATGTAAAGGGTGTCCATCGCCACACCCTTTTCGGTGCAGATCCGCGCGTGGGCGGTGTTCAAGCCGTGCCGGTTGATGGTGTGGAAGAGGTCGTGCAGCAGCCCGATCCGGTCGAGGCCCTGGATCTCGACCGTGGTGCAGGTGGGGTGCAGGTCGTTGCTGACGAAGGCGCGGACCGGGACGGTGATGCCGTTGTCCGAGCGGGGCTTGAGGAAATTGACCTTGCGGCGGAGGAACTTCTCGGGGTCGTAGCTATCAGCCGCGAGGATGGCCTCGAAGGTGTCCAGGAAGCGCTTGCGGGTGGACGCGGCGGAGACGGGCTCGAAGTTGGTGGTGCAGACGCGGAAGATGTTGACGACGATCTTGTCGGTGCGGGTGAAGAGGTCGGCGGATAGAATGTTGATCTGCTCCGAGGCGAGCGCGCAGCAGATTTTCTCCAACAGCAGCGGCTTGTCGCGGGTGGCGAGGACGAGCTCGGTGTAGCCCCTGTCGGTGTGGTCGATCCACTTGATGCAGGAAGCGAGGGGATCGGACTTGTCGGCTTCCCGCTGGAGGAAATGGCGGACGGTGCGGACCTGGGTGACGATGTGCGCGGCCTGCCGGAAATGGAAGGCGGAGTCCGGCATCCGCTCGAAGTGGCGGTGGACATCCGGGTGATAGTCCTTGCGCATGATGCCGAGGACCTGGTCGCGCAGGGCGAGGCGGTCGGCGTCGAGCTTCTGCGAGTATTTCTCGCGGCCGCCTTCGAGGAAGATGCGGGTGGCGGCATGGAGCTGGAGCATCAGGCTTTCCTTCCAGCCGGTCCATCCGTCGGGCGAGGTGGCGTTGGAATCGGCGAAGGTGAAGAGGAACAGCGCGTCGAGATTGGACGGGGTTTTGACGACGTTGGCGAACTCGGCGATGACCTCGGGATCATCGAGATTCCGGGTGGTGGCGGTGCGCCAGAAGCTGAGGTGGTTGTCCACCAGGAACATGATCAGCGAGCGCCGGGCGCCTTGGATCTGCAGGCGGTTGCAAAGCCGCGCGGCGAGCATGGCGGAGCCGTCGATGTGCTCGCGGACGTTTTCGGCGCGGCCGGTGTCGTGCAGGATGACGGCCAGATAGAGGGCGTAGGAATCCTGGATTTCCAGAAACAACCGTCGATAGATTTCCCGCCGCGGGTTGGTTTCGGCGATGAGTTGGTCGAGCTGGTCGACGCAGCGGAGCGTGTGCTCGTCCGCGGTGTAGCGGTGGAAGAACTCGTGCTGGACGAGACAGTCGAGCGCGCCGAACTCGGGCAGGTAGCGGCCGAGGAAGCCGATGCGGTGCATCAGCCGGAGGGTGCGCGCGACGTCGCCCTTGCGTTCGAGGATCGCCTGGAAGACCTCGCGGTTGGCTTTGGAATATCGGAACGGGCGGTCGATGTCTTCCCAATGGCTGGCGATGAGGCGGCGGATCTGCGGGCTGAGCTTGAGGTTGCGGACCTGGCAGTGCTGGAAGAGCCGCATCAGGCGGTTGGGGTCGTCCTTGAAAATGTCCTGGCTGGCCGGATAGATCCGGCCTTCGCGGGCGATGAAGCCGTCGAACTCCTCGCGGTTTTTCTTGCGGAATGTCAGGAACGAGAGGATGCCGGACTCGGCGCGGGATTCCTCCTCGATCTGGAAGGCCTCCATCAGCGAGGTTGCGTGTTGATAGATATGGCGCGTGTGGCGGTAGTAGTCGCGCATGAACGCCTCGGTGCTGCGCAGGATGTTGCGCTGCGGGTAGTTGAAGGCGGTGGCGACGACTCCTTGGAGCTGGAGCGTGAGCTGGTCGGTGGCCTTGCCCGTATGATAGTGGAGCTCGTTGCGGACGCGGTGGAGGAAATCGTAGGCTTCCTCGATTTCCTTGAAGGCGGAGGCGGTGAGGAGCTTTTTCTCGACGAGATCCTCGAGTCTGGCGCTGCCGGTTTTGACGCGGGCGACCCACTCGATGTTATGATAGTCGCGCATCCCGCCGCAGCTTTCCTTGACGTTGGGTTCCTGGAGGAAAACGGTGCGGGAGTATTTCTCGTGGCGGCTGCGGAGGTCTTTGCGGCGGAGGTCGAAAAAGGCGGCCTGCCCCTTGCTGACGCACTCCTTGGCGAAGCGGGTTTGGAATTGGGCGAAAAGATCCGCGTCGCCGGCAATCAGGCGGGCGTCCATGAGCGAGGTTTTGTTTTCCTGGTCGGCCTTGGCTTGTTCGATGCATTCCGGGATCGAGCGGCAGGCCTGGCCCACTTTGAAGCCGACGTCCCAGAGCAGATAGAGCACGTTTTGGACGAGCTCCTGGAGCTGCGGCGGCAGTTTGGTGGATGCCCGCGGCAGGAGGAAAAGGATGTCGATGTCCGAGCGCGGGTTGAGCATGCCGCGGCCGTAACCGCCGGTGGCGACGAGGGCGATGGGCAGCATTTTCCCTTTGCCGGCGCGGAGCGAGGCTTCGAGGATGGAACCGAGAACAACATCCAGCAGGACCGCGCGGGCGCGGGCGACTTCCAGTCCCCCGGCACCGGCGCGGTGATGGAGTTGGATGCGGTGCTCCTCGATCTTCAGGAATTTCTTATACAGCGCGATCCGCTCGGCGGGCGAGAGGTGGCCTTCCAAGGCCGGCTTGAGCGCTTCCTTGGCGTGTTCCTTGAGAGTCTTGAGGTGATTGAGCATCGGCAACTGATGGAAAGGTGTTCCCTTATCCGGGAAGGTCAAGCGGAGCGGCCCATCCGGCTGCCGATCCGCGCGTAGAGTTCGATTTGCTGGCGCGAGTTTTCGAGGAGGTCATTTTCCAACTTAATGGCTCCCGGCTCGAAGAGCGTGAGCGTTGACGAGCCGCCGAAGGCGAAATAGCCCTTCTCCGCGCCCTTCGCCACCGGCTGGCCGGGCGCGAAGGTCTGCCGGATAGTGCCCACGCAGGTCGCGCCGATTTCCAGACAAAGCACCGTGCCGAAACGCTCGGTTTTGAGCTCGGTGATCGTCCGTTTGTTCGTCCACAGATAGGCGAGGCGTTGGCGCAGGGCGATGGGCGAGACGGAAAACAACGGCCCCTCGATCAACCGCGTTTCGCCCGGAACGCCCGCCGCCGGGAAATGGAAACGATGGTAATCCACCGGGCAAAGCCGCGAGAGGATCAACGCGCCGTCCGCGTAGCGCTCCGCGAGTTGGCGGTCGCCGAGCAGCGCGGGCAGGTCGAACTTCTGGCCTTTGACGAAAACCCCCTCGATGGCCGAGGCCCGCTCGAAACCGAGATGCCGCCCGTCCGCGGGGAACACGACGCTGTCCTCGTCCGCATCGATCGGCCGCGCCGCGGGCTTGAGTTTCCGGTAGAAAAACTCGTTGAAACTGCGGTAGGAATCCGCCTCATCGGCGAAATCCGCCGGATCGAGACCGTATTGCGCGATGAACGGCGCGACCCGCGCGGCGGATTCCGGCGTGCTCATCCGGCGGCCATACCATTTCGAGAAAAACGGGCGCTTCACGAAGGCGTTGAGCGAGATCGCTCCGAGCGGATGGCCGTAAGTCCAGCGCAGGAATCCCTCGCCGTAAACTTGTTCGGTTTCGAGGGTCTGCGTGTGACGGTTGAAGTAGCGGATCGGTTCCACGGCGGGCTTGTAGCGGCACATTTCCGGAACGGCAAGGACAGCCATGTTCTCGCCATCGGGGGGGCGTGGACCATGGCGGCGATTTCCGGGGCGGTGTCGTTCATGACTGGATTTCCAGTCATGATCCCATCGGGTTCTGTCCTCGGCTCATTGGCATCAATGGGAAAGCTGGTAGTCCTTGAGGCGTTCGGCTTAGATCGCGCCCCGTCGCGGTCCTTGAACCGACGACGGAGAGATTTCAGACACCATCCCCGAAAAAAACATGACCGGAGTATTTCTCGCGCCGCTGATTCAGGCCGCCCTTCTTGCCACCTTGCCGGGACTTGCCGGCGCCAACTCGTCGAAGCGTTCGAACAGGCGAAAGCCAAGGGCCTCTGGAACGACGGCCTGGCCGCCCAGCGGTTCCGCCGGGTGAAGGGTGACGAGCCGGTCAGTCTTCTCGATGCCTTGGTGAAGGCTTTTCCGAAAGAATCCCCCGATCTGCGCAAGTGCTGTCTCGACGGCGGTAATATCCTGGTGAATGAAACGCCGACCACCTCCGCCGTGAAAGTTACCGGAATGAACAAGGTCCTCATCATGCCCTCCCCCGCCTCGCTGCCCATCTGGAGAATCCACACCGACATCCTGCGCACGCTGCAAGCCGGCAATCGCCTGGTGCTCGTCGCGCCCACGGGTTCGGGCAAGACCACCCAGGTGCCGCAGATGCTGCTCGATGCCGGGATCGCGGGCGACAAGATGATCGTGGTGCTGCAACCCCGCCGCGTCGCCGCCCGCAGCGTGGCCACCCGCGTCGCCTGGGAGCGCGAGGGGAAGCTCGGCGCGGAGGTCGGCTATCAGATCCGCTTCGACGACCACACCAGCGTCGGCACCCGCATCTGTTTTGTCACCGAAGGCATCCTGCTGCGCTGGTTGCAGGACGACCGCACGCTTTCCAAGATCGGGGCAGTGGTCTTCGACGAATTTCACGAGCGAAACCTGCTCAGCGATGTCGCCCTCGCCTTGGTGAAAAATTTGCAGCAAACCCAGCGCCCTGATCTGGCCATGCTGGTGATGTCCGCCACGCTCGATGCCGAGCCGGTCGCCGCGTATTTGGAGCAGTGCCCGATCCTCATTTCCGAAGGCCAAAGTTTCCCCGTGGAAGTCGGCTACCTCTCTCAGCCCGACCCACGCCCGATCACCGCGCAAGCCGCTGGAGCGGTCGAGCGCATCCTCAACGACGACGCCCCCGGCGACATCCTCGTCTTCATGCCCGGGCGCGGCGAAATCAACGGCACCCTCGACGCCTTGCGCGGCCTGCGAACGCAGGAGCGCGTGGCCTGCATCCCCTTGCACGGCGAACTCGAACCACAGGAGCAAGACCGAGCCTTCGCTCCGAACGCCCTGCGGAAAATCATCGTCGCCACCAACGTCGCCGAAACCAGCATCACCATCGACGGCATCCGCCACGTCGTGGACAGCGGCGTCGCCCGCGTGGCTCGCTACGATGCCGAACGCGGCATCGGCACGCTCTTGCTAGAGCCGATCAGCCGCGCCAGTGCCGACCAACGCAAAGGCCGCGCCGGCCGCACCGCGCCGGGCACCTGTCATCGTTTGTGGACCGTGATCGGCCACAAGACCCGCGAGGAACGCAACACGCCGGAGATCCAGCGCAGCGACCTCGCCGAGGTTGTCCTCCTGCTTCACTCGTTAGGCATCCGGGAGGCCGCCACCTTTGACTGGCTGGACAAACCCGATACCCAGGCGGTCGAACGCGCCGAGCGCCTGCTCACCATGCTCGGCGCCTTGCTCGATGCGGAACTCACGCCCATCGGCCGGCAAATGCTGCGCCTGCCGATGCACCCGCGCTACTCGCGCATGTTGATTGAGGCCAGCCAGCGCGGCTGCGTGCCCGATGCCGCCTTGTGCGCCGCCCTCGTCAGTGGCCGCGACCTGCTCGCCCGCCTGGATCGCGACGACGGCCAAACGCAAACCGCGCGCGAAATGTTCGAGACCAGCGGCGACTCCGACTTCATCACCCTGATGCGCGCCTACGACTTCGCCCAGGCGAACCGCTTCAGCTTCGACCGCTGCCGCAGCCACGGCATCAACGCCCAGGTTGCCCGCCAAGTGGAGCAGACCTGCCAACAAATCCTGCAAGCCGCCCACCAACAACGCCTCTACGATCGCGAAAAACCACCCGCCAGCCCGGTAAAAAACGACGACGCCCTGCTGCGGTGCCTGATGGCCGGCTTCGTCGATCAGCTCGCCAAACGCCGAGAACCCGGCAAGCCCGCGTGCGACCTCACCGAGCAACGACAAGGCCAGCTCGTCCGCGAAAGCGTGGTGCAGGACGCCCCGTTTTTCGTCGCCGCCAATCTGCGGCAAGCGCCCTCGCGCGGTCCCACACCGCTGACCCTGCTCAGCCTCGCCGCCGCGGTGAAGACCGAGTGGATAGCCGAGATGTTTCCCCAGCATCTAACGACCACCGTCGAGCACCTCTTTGATGCCCGGAACAAGCGAGTCTCCGCGATGAAACTCACGCGCTATCGGGATCTCGTCATCGAGCAGAAAGCACAGCAACGCGACCTCGATCCCCTCGCCAGCGGCCGCTGCCTCGCCGATGCCCAGCGTGCCGGAGCCTTCGACCTGCCGCTGATGGATCACCGGCTAAAACAATTCATCGCCCGCGTGAACCTCGTCCACGCCAACGTGCCCGAACTCGAGTTCGCGCCCTTTGATGCCGACGCCATCACCACCTGCCTCGCCCGCGCCCTCACCGGCCTCTCGTTAGTGAGGGAGGCGCAGGCCGCGTCTCTCACGAACGCGTTCCACCGACATTTGGAAAAGGGCCAGATCGCTTGGCTCGATGAGTTGCTGCCGCTCTCCATTCCCTGGCTCGACGGCCGCACCACGAAAGTCTCCTACGTCAACGACTCACCGGAAGCGCAGGTGAAGCTACAGGAATGCTACGCCCTCAATGAACATCCCAGTCTCTGCGAAGGCCGCCTTCCCGTGCTCCTCAACCTCTGCACTCCCGACGGCAAACGCCTCGCCACCACCACCGACTGGCCGCACTTCCTCGCCCGCGAATGGCCGAGGCACCGCCCCACCGTGGCGAAGAAATTCCCCGGGCATGTGTGGCGGTAGGGGGCGCTCGTCATCATTGATTGCATTGCGGGCGAGTCCATTGACAAAAATCCGCACCGGTTCATTGGCGGTGGTCGTGATGACCTTTCTGGCAGTCTGGGCGCGACTCACCGCCTGTTACCACTTCCACAGAGGCCGGTGCACGATGTCGGGACCGCGTTGCCTCTTGTGCGGTGGAGGTCGCGGCGTTTTTCGCAATATCCGGGTCATCTCCTGAGTCTGGCTGTGGTTTTTCCCGGATTTTCCGGCCAATCTTCTTGCAGCAAGCGATCCGGGCGTTCTAGCTGCGTGCCTCCATGAAACTGCAAGCAAGCTGGTTGTTGATCCCCGCGGTGGCTTTGAGCTTCGGGGCTTGTAAGAAAAAAGAAGCGGTCAAGGCCCCGGAAACTCCGGCGGCGGTGGCCCAAGCGCCTGCACCGGAGGCACCGCCGCCGGTTCCCGCAGTGACGCCGGAGGAACGGGCTGCCAAGCTCGGTTTCGTCAAGCACCTGACGCAGGACACCGAGGGTGTTCTCGCCTTTTATAACGGCACCAAAACCGCCTCCCGCGCCAAGGCCACTCAACTTTGGAAACTCGTCGAAAATCAAATGGGCGTCGGCGGCGATGAACCGGCCGAGGCCGCAGCCGGCGAAGCGACCGGCCCGGCCGCGTTGTTCGGCACCGAGTTCACGCTCGCGCTCGGCAAATCCACTGCCGAACAAACCGGCAACCTCCTCACCTTCAACCGCCGCATGGGCTACTTCCAGATGCGCTCCATCGCCAAGGCGTTCGCGGCCGCCGTGAAATCCGGCGACGCTTCCACGCTATCAGATTCGTTTGCCGACAGCTACGGCCCGGATTTGTTCAAGGACCTGCTCAAGGACCCGCAGTCGGGAATTTCACTCCTCGAAAAGACCCAAATGCCGCCGGTTTACATGGCTTTCAGGACCCAAGAAGCCGATCGCGCCACCGCCGCCCAGCAACTCGCCGCGATGATCGCCAACGCCAACATGCTCGGTGAAATG